>DATBSM010000192.1:0-11920 GCA_036559785.1 Gemmatimonadales bacterium | reverse complement strand
GATGGCGCGCACCGGGCCCAAGAAGATCACGGCGTTCATCGTCGAGGCCGACTGGCCCGGCGTCGATGTGGTGCAGCGGCTCCACTTCATGGGGCTCAAGGCGCTGGAGAACGGCATCATCCGATTCACCAACGTCAAGGTGCCGGTGGAGAACGTGATCTGGGGTGAAGGCAAGGGATTGAAGCTCGCCCTCATCACGCTCAACACCGGCCGCCTCACTCTCCCCGCCTCGGCGGTGGCCGGCGCCAAGCGCTGCCTGGAGATCGTGCGGCTATGGGCGGCCAAGCGGGTGCAGTGGGGCCAGCCCATCGGTAAGCACGACGCCATTGCCCAGAAGATCGGCCGGATGGCGTCCGATATCTTCGCCATGGAGGCGGTGTCCGACCTGGCCTCCCTCATGGCCGACCGGGGCGACGCGGACATCCGGCTCGAGGCCGCCATGGCCAAGATGTGGAACACCGAGACCGGCTGGCGCATCGTGGACGACACCCTCCAGATCAAGGGCGGCCGCGGATACGAGACTGCCGACAGCCTCCGGAGCCGGGGCGAGCGCCCCGATGCGATCGAGCGGATGATGCGCGACTATCGCATCAACCTGATCTTCGAGGGCTCCAGCGAGATAATGCGGCTTTTCATCGCCCGAGAGGCGGTGGACACCCATCTCAAGCTGGCCGGCGATCTGATCGATCCCAAGGCGCCGATGGGAAAGAAGATCCAAGCGCTGCTCCGCTCCGGCGCGTACTACGCCTTCTGGTATCCCAAGCTCTGGATCGGCTGGGGCCGCTTCCCCCGCTACAGCGAGTTCGGTCCACTGGCGACGCATATCCGCTTCGTGAACCGCTCCTGCCGCCGGCTGGCGCGGACGCTGTTCCACTGCATGATCCGGTTTGGGCCCAAGCTGGAGAAGCGCCAGGCGGTGCTGGGGCGCCTGGTAGAGATCGGCGCCGAGCTCCTGGCGATCAGCGCCGCGTGCTCCAAGGCGTACTCGATGTATAAAAAGGATCCTAGCAACCGCGGGCCGGTGGAGCTGGCCGGCCTCTTCAGCCGCCATGCCCGGCGCCGGGTGGAGGATCGCTTTGCCGCGGTGTTCGACAACGACGACGTGGCGACGTACGCGGTGGCCCAGCAGGTGATCCGGGACGAGCACACCTGGATGGAGACGGGGATGGTGGGGGAGAAGTCAGCGGGGCAGAAAGAAAAGACGATGTCACCCTGAGCGCAGCGAAGGGCGGAGATCCGGGCAGGCTCCGCCCTTCTGTTGTACATCCTACCGCCGTACCGCCGCTTCATCTACCGCCTTACCGCCTTATCTTCCACTCGACTACCAACCGGAACCCCGCATGGCCATCGCAGAAGGCAGGACAGTCCCCTTCGTAGGCCCCGAGGCAATCGACGCCCCCGTGCTCGAAACTTTCGAGTACACCGGGCCGGATCAGGAAATCGTCACCGAGACCCGCGAGTTCAGCGCGGTCTGTCCCTACAGCGGCCTGCCCGACTTTGCCACTCTCACCATCCGCTACACGCCCTCGGACCGGTGCGTGGAGCTCAAGAGCCTCAAGTACTACGTCACCAGCTACAGGAACGTGGGGATCTTCCAGGAGCACGCCACCGCGAGAATCGCCGAAGACCTCTTCAAGCTGTTAGAGCCGCAGCTGCTCGAGGTCAGCACGCTGTACAATGTGCGGGGCGGATTCGAGACTCGGTGCACGGTGAAGTTGCCCAAGGAGTAAGGGCCGCCAAGCCGCGAAATCGTGCTGCTGAATGGGCGAATACGGACCGAATCTGGCACAAGTTGTGACATTTCATGTTCCCATTCGAGACACAAAAAGGTTGCCCCTCCGGGTCCACATTCCAATATTGCGGCGAGGCCAATTTACCAGAACTGGAGGTTACCATGGCCAAGCAAGCGCAAGCGATTCCCAAGGGGTATCACACTGTCACACCCAGCCTCGTCGTCGCCGGGGCGGCAAAGGCTATCGATTTCTATAGGAAGGCGTTGGGAGCCCAGGAAATCATGAGGTTCCCCGGGCCGGACGGAAAGATCATGCACGCGGAAATCCGCATCGGCGACTCCGTCATCATGCTGATGGACGAGATGCCCGAGCAGGGCGGCAAGAGCCCGAAATCCCTCGGTGGCACGCCGGTGGGCTTCTTCGTGTACGGCGAGAACGTAGATGCGGCCTGGAAGCGGGCAGTCGACGCGGGGGCCAAGGAGATCATGCCGCTCGCCGACCAGTTCTGGGGCGACCGGACCGGGTGCCTGGAGGATCCATTCGGCCACCGGTGGTGGCTGGCCCAACATATTCAGGACCTGACGCCCGAGGAGCTTAACAAGGCTGCGGAGGCGTTCTTCTCGCAGCCGACGCACTAGCGGGACAGCGGGACAGTAATGAAACGAGGGGCCTACGCCATGGCAATCAGTGGCTGCGTAGGTCCCTCTTTCGCTGGCGCAGCCGTGTAGTGCAAACGCTACGAGGGAAAGCAAGATCTTCATGCGCGCTGTTGCGCCTCCATCCAGCGGGGATCGGCGAGAACCACTGAGGTCTCGACCTGCCGCGCGGGGATCGACCAGTACGTCTGTAGCAGGCGATCTTTTTGACTGCTGGTGACGAGGGTGAATCCGTTGCGGCGATAGAACTCGATGGCCCATGACGCGGCGGCCCAGGTCCCGATGAGGATGGGCTTGTCAACCAGGCTTTGGACATGGCGCAGGAGCCTGGTTCCTACCCCCGTGCGCTGGGTGTCTGGCGCAACGTACGCGTGGCGCACCAGGGAGACATCGCCCTTATCCTGCATTCCCATGACCCCTGACAGACGCCCATTCTGCTCCTCGACCCAGAAAGCGACGCCGCTGTCCAACTCTCTCTCCAGCTCATCCGCAGACATGTAGGGTTCCTGCCACCGGTCCGCCGGTATGACGCCCTGATAGATGCGGGCCGCGTCGTTGATGATCGCCAACACCGGTGTGAAATCCGCCTCAATGCTCTTTCGGATGAGCATCATCTCTGCTCGGTCTTCCCTTTCTCCGCGACTCGGGACGCCTTAGCGAGCATCCCGGCCAACTTGTCCTGGGCCTTCCGCTCCGCTGCCTTCCGATCCTTGCCCGACTCGGTGGCAAACAGTTGAGTCGGAAGGTGGGTCACCTTCACGATGACCCCGCCGGCACCCTCCGCCGCGACGTCAACCTTGAGATCTTCGTCCGGAAGGCGATGTGGCCTTCTTCTATCCTTCTCGATCGCGGGTCCGTTCTTACTGCTCTTCCGGCGCAGCACCAGATACAGCATCGGAAGGTAGACGGCGCACAGCGTCACCGGCCAGCCGGTCGCGGTCCATTCCGCCAACCCCTGGCTGACATGCAGCCTGTCGGCTGCTACTGCGGCAATCCAGCTCCCGGCCACAAAGATCGCCATCTCGAGCCGATTGGATGGAATGAGCGCGAGCGCCACCAGCTCGTACGGCAGCGTGGTCTGCGGTATGAAGGCGGTCGCGAGGATCAGCCGGGCTTCCGATGTCCGCCAGCGGAGCGCCGCGAGCAACAGGATGACACCAAACGGACGCAACACCGGCGGCATCAGCCCGGTGTTGTCGAACGGCACCGCCATCCACCAGTCCCAGGGCCACGATGGAATGATCACCAAGCTGAGCCCGGCGAAGACGCACGCTCCCAGAAGGGCCGGCGCCGACGGCCGGGCAATCCAGAGGGCGGCTCCAGTATTGGGCCTGACGGCAAGCAGAAACCCAAGCGCCGGGATCAGAGCTGCCGCCACCATGAGCGGCGTGGTCTGGCCACTCCGCATCGCGAAGAGGTAGGCGCCTGACACTACTGCGAGAAGAGCATACGATCCGCGGTATCGCCAGAGCGCCCAGACGAAAGCCAAACCGATCAGGACGTCAAAGACCGGTCGGGCAAGTCCGAGGGGAAGCTGCGTGAAGGGGACCGCAACAAGCACGGCCGGAAGCGGGTAGGGGAACCGCTGCATTCCTGCTGGGTAAGGGTTCTCGCCCCGAACCAGGCGGGCCGCCGCGTCGTAGAGGAGATCGAAGTCGCTGGACCGTTCCGGCATCCAGAGGTAGAGCAGGAGCCGGCAGACCAGCACGAAGCCGAGGGCGGAGGCGAGAAAAAGCAGGTCGCGGCGAGCCGCGGCTGTTTGTAAACCGCTCTGGTCTACCGTCAGAGTATCGCTCCATGTTGTGGCGCGCTGATAAGTCGGTCGGTGGACCCTGCCTGGGTTCTGGCGCGACGAAGATAATCACCACCCCGCGACCGCAGTCAAGCTGACATCCTCCTTGCACATTGCCCGACCGGGCTCTGTGTTTCCACCATGGCGCGACCGCTTTGGAGGCATGCAGTTTCTGTCGCTGCGCTCCATGTGATTGGGGATTAATCGATTGGCCCCAGCACCCACGGCCACCGCGCCGGCCGACTTTACTTTCACGATCCTTGCTCGATTTCTGGCTCCCGCCCGCCAGCTGAAACCAGAATTTCTGCGGAGGTCTGAAGCATATGAGCGATCCATTTGCCGATATTCCGGATCCGGGGACGCCCCGTCCCATTAGAAGGCCATCCCGGCCCGGATTGGTACAGGAAGCATTTCGGGCACTGCAGGAAACCCTACGGCCCCTGCGGCCGGCAGCGCAGCGAACACTCCATCGAGCGCAGCGGGCAGTCAGGGAAGCGAGCTGGCGAGCGCAGCGGGTGGTGAAGGAAGCGCGTTGGCGGGCCCAGCCGGTAGCGAACCGCGCGCTTCAGCGAGTGCAGCGGCATGGCCAGGACATCTGGCTCCGTGGGAAGCGCAATCCGCGCACCGTCGGCGCCATCGGTGGGGCCGTCGCCCTGACGCTGGTCGGCGCGATCGCGCTCAGCGCTTCCGGGGCCGGCCGATCACTGTGTCCCCCGACCAGCGGAGGGAAGACGCCGCAGTTTCGCCTGCTCATGGATCGGGTGCCCCAGCTTGCGGCAGGATCGCAAGCGGAGATCCACTACGACGTGTGTGGGTTGGCTTCGGGGACGACCTACCAGGGTCGTGTTCGACTGGTGCCGCAGGCAACCGGGAAGAAAAAGTCGGCCAAGGCCAAGCCGATCGTGGTCAGCTTCAAGGATCGGGTGGATGGAGTGGCCACCCGGCGGCATCAGGATCTGAGCATTGCTTCGGCCAAGCCGGGCGCATACACCCTCGAGCTTTCCATCGCCGACAAGCAGGGGCGGGAGCGCAAGCGAGTGCAGAAGGTCTTGATTAAGCGGTGAGGCGGTATGCCTTACCGCCTTGTCACCACCCCCGGCGATGGCTTGCTCGGCACCGGCGCCACCGGACTCTTCGGCCCCCGCGACAGCAGCCCCGGGAGGTTCGCCAGCTCGTACGCGGTCACCGCCATGACCGCCGTGGCCTGCTTCAGGTCACCCGACACTGCCTTGTCGTAGGTGTCACTCTGTGAGTGGTGGGTGTGGTTGTACCCGCGACGGATCTGATCGAAGTTGAAACCGGGGACGCCATAGGGCAGAAACGACAGGTGGTCGGTGCCCATCTTGCTCGCATCCCGCACGCTGTCCGCATCAAGCCGGGCCACCGGTGCCAGCAGCTCCCGCCAGAGTCCCTCCAGATCGGTCCGTCCCTGCAACGCCTGGCCGGTAATGGCACCGGTGCCGTTGTCCAGCACCAGCACCGCCTGGATGCTGTCGGCCGTGGCGGCATGGGCGTCCGCGTAGGCTCGCGAGCCCAGCAGCCCCTGCTCTTCCCCACTGAAGAGGATGAATCGGATGGTTCGCTTTGGCTTGAGGCCGGACTGCGCGATGGCGCGGGCCGCGTCCAGCACCACCATCGATCCGGTACCGTTATCGGTGGTCCCGGTGCCAAGATCCCAGCTGTCCAGGTGCGCGCCGAGAATGACGACCTGGCCCGGCAGCTCGGATCCCTTGATCTCGGCCACCGTGTTCCATTGCTGTACCGGCTTCTTGCCCTGCCGATTCTCTACTCGGCCTTCGAGGCGCGGCGCTGTGCCTGCAGTAATGAGCCGGGCAAGCAGGGCGTAGTCCTCGTTGGAGATCACCAGGTTGGGCAGCGGAGCCACCCGGTTGGGCGAGCCGCTCATAGTCATGAGTCCATGCTCCTTGGACCCGTCCACCAGCGTGCCGAGCGCGCCTGCCGCTTTCAGGATGTAGGGCAGGTCCACGGCGAATTGCCGCCGCGCGGCGACCGCGGCCGCCGACGTATCGGCCGCGGCCAGCGAGCGAAGCCGGAGCTGCTCCTGTAGACGCGTCGAATCTGCCCCCGTCATCGCCGGCCCGTCGGGGTTCCACACCGGAAACGGCGCCCGCGGGAGTACCCAGGCGCCCTTCACCTTGTCCCGGTATACCGCCAGGCTTTCCGGCGTGCTGAGATCGGCCAGAACCACCGGACCCGCCCATGTCTTCCCACCGGTTCCCTCGGTCCAGGCCCAGCTGTGCGCATCCATTGCCCGCGAGAACGGCGCCGTGAGTCGCAGCGAGGCGAGCCCCCGTTCCCACGTGACTCCGAACGTATAGGACTCCAATGCGGCGCTCAGGCCGTACGCCCTGAATCGCTCGGCGGTCCACTCGTTGGCCCGGCGCATGGCCGCAGAGCCGGACAGGCGAGGGCCGATGACGTCGCTGAGATGCTGGAGATTCTGCATCACCTCGGAGCGGCTGAGCCCCTGCTCGATCAACAGGCCGGTTCCAGAGGTATCCACGCTGGATTGGGCCGCCAACGGCGTCGCGGCGGTCAAAACGAGCAGGCAGCAGAGTGACTTCATGATGTAGATGCCATAGTGATGAGGGGGCCTAGAGTCGAGAATCTAGAGTCTTGACGGCGCCAAGCCTAACGGGGTTTCGTGGTCATGGCGACCCCCCTATGTTCCGCAGGGACCCGGTCTCAGCACTTCCATTCTCGTCGAGGACTCAGCGCTTGCCCAAGGACAGCATCACCGTCACCGACAACCGAACCGGCAAGACCTACGAGCTGCCGATCACCGAGGGCACCATCCGGGCCAACGATCTGCGTCAGATCAAGGTGACCGATGATGATTTCGGGATGATGACCTACGACCCGGCATTCATGAATACCGCCGCGTGCCGGAGCGCCATCACCTACATCGACGGGGAGAAGGGCATCCTGCGGTACCGTGGTTACCCCATCGAGCAGCTGGCCGAGAAGGCCTCGTTCCTTGAGGTGGCCTACCTCCTCTGCGAGGGTGAGCTGCCCAATCGGAAGCAACTGGCCACGTGGGAGGAGCAGATCAAGTACCACACCTACGTCCATACCAATATTACCAAGTTTCTGGAGGGGTTCCGCTACGACGCCCACCCCATGGGCATGCTGCTGGGCGCGGTTGGGGCGCTCTCCACCTTCTACCCCGACGCTAAGAACATCGAGGACCCGGCCAACCGTTATCTCCAGCGGGTGCGCCTGCTGGCCAAGCTGCCGACCATCGCGGCCTTCGCGTTCCGGCACTCCCGTGGACTCCCGTACGAGTTCCCCCGGAACGATCTGGATTACATCGGCAACTTCGTCAACATGACATTCAGTATCGGCGGGCAGCATCAGCCGAACAAGGTGCTGCAGCGCGCCCTGGAGATCCTGCTGATCCTGCACGCCGACCACGAACAGAACTGCTCCACCAGCGCCGTGCGAGCCGTGGGGTCGTCGCACGTGGACCCGTTCTCCGCCGTCAGCGCCGGCATCGCCGCACTCTACGGACCGCTGCACGGGGGAGCCAACGAAGCCGTGCTCCAGATGCTGGACGAGATCGGCGACAAGCAGCAGATCCCCGCCTTCATCGAGAAGGTGAAATCGGGATCCGGCGCCGAGCGGTTGATGGGGTTCGGGCACCGGGTCTACAAGTCCTACGACCCGCGGGCCAAGCTGATCAAGAAGGTGGCGTACGACGTCTTCGAGCAGACCGGCCTCAACCCCAAGCTGGAGATAGCGCTCGAGCTGGAGCGGGTGGCCCTGGAGGACGAGTACTTCATCAAGCGGAAGCTGTACCCCAACGTGGACTTCTACTCCGGCCTGATCTATCAGGCGATGGGATACCCGACCGACTACTTCACGGTCCTGTTTGCCATCGGGCGGACGCCGGGGTGGCTGGCCCAGTGGGAGGAGATGCTGCTGGACAAGGACCAGAAGATCGCCCGGCCGCGGCAGATATACATCGGCTCGGAATCGCGGGATTTCGTGCCGATCGAGAAGCGGGGCGATCGAAGGAAGGTGGAGCGGGAGCGGGTGTCTAAACGGTAAGCGGGAACTACAAACGCTCACGCTTTCCTTTCCCCGCTTACGTTCTTTTCTTCCCGCTCACCGTTCACGCTTTCTACTTCAACCGGCACATCCCCCTCCAAGTACGTATACCCCTCGAGACCAGCCACGTAATCGGCGATGAAGCTGTTGGCGTCCTGCCGGCTCAGCTCCTTCGCGTTGCTGACTTTCCGACGGAAGGCGGCCAGGAGATCGCTGGCCTGGAACTGCACGTAGTTGAGCACTTCCGTCACGGTGTCGCCGTGGACCAGGTCGGTGATCTCGTAGCCCTGCTCCGTCAGCCGCACGTGCACGGCGTTGGTGTCGCCAAACAGATTGTGCAGATCGCCCAGGATCTCCTGGTAGGCGCCGGTGAGGAAGATGCCGAGGATGTACGGCTCCTCTCCCATCAGCGGATGGAGCTCGAGTGACGGCTTGCCCTTCCGGCCTCCGGTGAAGCGGTCGATCACTCCGTCCGAATCGCAGGTGACGTCCTGGAGCGTGCCCCGCCGGCTCGGCGCCTCGTTGAGGCGATGGATCGGCATGATGGGGAAGAGCTGGTCGATCGCCCAGTGGTCGGGCAGCGACTGAAAGACCGAGAAATTGCAGAAATACCGGTCCACCAGCTGCGCCTCGATGTGGTTCACGATCTCGGGGAACGCCGACTTGTCTTCCTTGATGGCTTGCGCGAGCGCGTTGAGCGTCACCAGGTAGAGCTGATCGGCATCGGCCTTGTCGCGGAGCGAGAAGACGCCGCTGGCGAAATACTCCTGGGCGCGCTCCTTGGCAAACACCGCGTCGTGAAAGACCTCCTCGATCCGGTCGTGGGTGAGCCCATCCAGGTTCTCGGTCATCTCCACCAGCAGCGGGTGCGGCTCCTCCCGGAGCTTCGGTGGCACCGGCTCGACTTGAGACTCCACGTCGATCACGTTGATCAGCAGCAGGGCGTGATGCGCGGTGAGCGCCCGCCCCGATTCCGAGATGATGTGCGGCATCGGCAACCCCTCGTTCCGGCAGACCGAGCCCAGGGTGTAGACGATGTCGCTGGCATACTCCCGCATCGAGTAGTTGACGCTGGCCGGCCGGGTGGATCGCGAGCCTTCGTAGTCCACCCCAAGCCCACCACCCACATCCACATGGGTGAGGTCGAAGCCCATGTTCCGGAGCTCGACGTAGTAGCGTCCGATCTCCTCCAGCGCGGCCTTCACGTGCCGGATATCGGTGATCTGGCTGCCCAGATGGAAGTGGACCAGCTTGAGGATGTCCTTCCGCTCCAGGCGGTCCAGCCGGTCGAGCAGCTTCATCAGCTCCACGGCGCCGAGCCCGAACTTTGATCGCTCGCCGCCGCTCTTGGCCCAGCGGCCCGAGCCTTCGGTGGCGAGCTTGATCCGGACACCCGCCGTTGGCTGGACACCCATTTCTTCCGCCACCTTGAGCAGCACCTCCAGCTCGGTCAGCTGCTCCAGCACGATCATGACCTTGTGCCCCAGCTTCTGACCCATGAGGGCCAGACGCATGAACTCTTCGTCCTTGTAGCCGTTGCAGACGATCAGGTGATTGCTGGCTTCGCTCAGCCCGAGCACCGCCTGGAGCTCGGGCTTACTACCGACCTCGAGTCCCACCCCATAGGGAGCGCCGAACTCGACGATCTCCTGGATCACGTGCCGCTGCTGGTTCACCTTGACCGGATACACGGTGGTGTAGCTGCCTTCGTACCCGAACTCCTTGATCGCGTTGCCGAACTCGGTGGCCAGCGCCTGAATCCGGGATTGCAAGATGTCGGAGAACCGGAGCAGGAGCGGCAACCCGACGCCCTGGGCATTCAGATCCATGGCCAGCCGGTAGAGGTCGAGCCCGCGCTTCTTGTTGGCGTCCGGGTGCACGGTGACATGCCCCTCGGCGTTGGCGCGAAAGTATCCCAGGCCCCAGCCGGCCATGTTGTACAGCTTTTCGGCGTCTTTGATGGTCCAGACCGGGGGGGCGACGATAGTGGTGATGGAGCGGCTCCAAGAGGTTCGAGAGGAAGCGCATTGTAATGTGGTAGGGGGTCCCACCGGGAGTGGCAGCTATGCTACAGCGCCCGAGAGGGGGGGCTTGCGGCGTCCCCGACCGCCGCTCCTAACCCATTGCGCGTGGGCTAGTTCACATTTCTTGCACTCCTGGGCCTTCGCCGGCTCCGGGTCCCAACCATGGGCACAAAGTTCGCATTTCCGATCACCGCATCCCTTGCCGTCACAGTGTGATGCATGACCATGGTCACACCGCTTGTCCGAAATACGGAGAGGTATCAATGTCTGGACCTAATCTGATCGGGAACCGCCGGTTTCCCGCATCCACCAAGCTGCGCCTGCAGCTCGTCTTTGCCCGAGCATCAGAAGCGCTCGCGGAGACCTACCAGGCACAGGCCGCTGAGTTCGTGCGGCGGCTCAAGCCCCGCCTCTCGATCGACGAGGCGTTTCAGCGGTACTTCCATGAGGTCGGTGTGCCGGACGCGCTGGAGGGGACCGTGCGCGCCCGCGCCATGATTTCTCTTGCGGGTCTGATCGAGAGCGACCCCCGGCATGAAACCCGGGCCGTGGGTTGGACTGCACTCCGGCCGGACCAGTTACTGGAGACGCTCCGCCGGCGCATGCAGCAGGTCGAGGAGATCAATCTCGAGTGCCGCCTTGCCGCCTCCATGTCCGAGGAGGCGGTGGCAGCCACCCACGTTCGCATGGCGCTGGAAGCGGTGCAGACGCTGGCCGAGGAGGTCACGCCGGACGAGGCCATCATGCACTACGTCCGCACGTTCAACCTCGGCTCCATCGATGCCCAGCTGATCTTCCGGAGCGCGCTGGCGCAATGGGCCGAGCTTCATCCGCTATCGGGTGAGACCCGTAGCACTGCGCGGCCGGTCTGTCCGGCACCGGGCCCGGACCGGCCGGTACGCGACCTCCGGGCGCGCCACGAATTCGGGTTGCGAGTGATGGTCTAGCCACCGGCCGCGCCCCGGTTCTCTCCGCGGTTTATCTTACCGTGGTGGGTGCTTTGGACGCGCGAGAGGCGGTGGTGTGATGAAGTGGGTCTACACGATCGGGCGGATGGCGGGCACCGAGATCAAGGTGCACCTGACGTTCGTGCTGTTTCTGGCCTGGTGGACGCTGTCCGGGTATCGAGAGGGTGGGCCCAGCGGGGCGATCACGGCCGCCCTGCTGCTCCTCGCCCTCTTTGCGTGCATCCTCCTCCATGAATTCGGGCACATCCTCATGGCGCGCCGCTTCGGCGTGCGCACGCCCGACGTCATCCTCCTTCCCATCGGCGGGGTCGCCCGCCTCGAACGCATCCCGGACGAGCCAAGGCAGGAGCTGCTGATCGCACTCGCCGGGCCCGCAGTGACGGCCGGCCTGGCCCTGATCTTTTATCTGATGCTTCGGCTGACCGGAGGGGACGCCGAGGTTGATCAGCTGAACCCGCTCGCGCCGTTTCTGAATCAGCTCCTGGTCACCAACGTCTGGTTGCTGCTGTTCAACCTGATTCCCGCGTTTCCGATGGACGGGGGCAGAGTGCTGCGCGCCCTGCTGGCGAGCCGGCTGGGACTGGTACGTGGAACCCGGGTCGCGGCTACCCTGGGACAGGTGCTTGCCGTCGCCGGCGCACTCTTCGGTATCGCGAGCCAATATCCTTTCCTGGTC
>DATBSM010000191.1:0-2779 GCA_036559785.1 Gemmatimonadales bacterium | reverse complement strand
GGAGCAGAGTCTGCTCGGCCGGACCGGCGGCGCTCCCTCGTTGGCGGTGGGGATGGCCCACATCTTCAGCAGCGCGTTCGGACAGGGCCTCATGGCCCTCTGGTACCACTTCGCCATCATGTTCGAGGCGTTGTTCATCCTCACCACGGTTGATACCGGCACCCGGGTCGGCCGGTTCATGCTGCAGGAGCTTGCCGGCCAGATCTGGCGCCCGCTGGGCCGGACCTCGTGGTACCCGAGCACCGTACTGGCCTCCGCCCTGGTGGTGGGAGCCTGGGGGTACTTCCTGGTGCAGGGCGTGCAGGATCCGCTCGGCGGCATCAACTCGCTGTGGCCGTTGTTCGGCATCAGCAATCAGCTCTTGGCCTCGGTAGCCCTCTGCGTCGGCACTACGCTGATTATCAAGAGCGGAAAGACGCGGTATGCCTGGGTCACCTTGCTGCCGCTCACCTGGCTCCTGGCCGCAACCTTGACCGCGGGATGGCAGAAGGTGTTCGCGGACGATCCCCGTCTCGGGTTTCTCGCTCACGCGGCCCAGACCGCGGCACAGGTGGCGAGCGGGGCGATGGATGCCTCACGCGGCGCGCGCCTCCTCTTCAACGACCGCCTGGATGCCGTGGTGACGGTGGCCTTCATGGTGGTCACCGTCCTCGTGCTCTTTGCTTCCGCTCGTGAATGGGTCCTGATCCTGACCCGCCGGAAACCGGCCCAGGCACAGGAGTCACCCTTTGTCGAGACAGCCTATGCGGGATAGAGACAGGACGGCGGGGCGGGTACCCGCCCACCGGTGGGTGGGCAGCGGGGCAGGAGACTCAGTTCGGCGGATCGGTTCCTTCCTACGACGTATTGCTGGCATGCCGGACTACGCAGCGCACGTGCAGCACCTGCGCCGCTGCCATCCGGACCGGGCCATCCCTACGGAGCGCGCGTATTTTGAAGAGTTTCTACGCGGCCGCTACGGGGACGGCCCGACCCGCTGCTGCTGAGGCGCGAACCCGATGGTCGTTCCCTCTGCCTGGCTGCCCACCCACCCGTGGGCGGGTACCCGCCCCGCTGTGTGGCCGAATCGACACATGAACGTCTCTATCTGGCACGGACAGACCTGTATTGACACGCGCCAGCTGCCGCAGGACATTCAGCCGGCCATTTCGTAACCCATGATGCTTCGAAAGCGAGCTCCCATGTTGGACCTTCGTAGGCAAGGAAGCACCGCACTGCGCCTGGCGTTGCTCGGGGCAGGCGCGATGATCTCGATTTCATGTGGGGGCGACCCGGCCACACCGAACATCGACGGCACGATTCAGGTGTCAGCCATCACCGAAGGCACCGATTTCGACGTTAACGGGTACGTGGCGGAGCTGAACAGCCAGACGGCCGCGATCGGAAACCTGGACACCATCTGGTTCAGCAACGTCCAGCCGGGGAACTATGAGGTGAGCCTGACCGGCATTGCGGAGAACTGCAGCACGGTGGGGAACCCCAAGTCAGTCGAGGTGGCCCCTGCCGATACGGTCAAGGCGGAATTCACGATCACCTGCGACGTCCCAACTCCCCCCGACGGCGGCGGAGATCCTCTATAGTCAATCCTCGGGGCTGAATGGCTGGAGCCTCAGCGAGGCTTCAGCTCCCGGATCCAGGCGGTGAGCCATTTCCCCGTTCGGGAGATGACGGCCGAGCTGTCGTTGGCCAGGAAATCGTATCCTCCCCTCGCGAGCGATGAATCGGCGTAGGTCCCCGCTGCCCGCGCCCGGGACCTGGCGTCCTGCAGTGCCGTCAACGACTCCCTGGTTCCGATCCAGAGGAGTGCGTCGGAGGCGCGAATGGCGTAGCGCTTGGGGACGCCAAAGCTGTCGGGGGCCGCGTATACCCGGGCCAGAAGCGGAACCAGCCTCCGGTCGGTGAAGTAGGAGAGCAGGGTCAGATAGCGAACCCGGAACTCCTCCGTGCCGGCGGCCCGAAAGCGGGCTGCCACGGAGTCCGCCGCTCCCGCCCCGAGTCGCCCCAGGACCCACGCATCGCCATGGTTGTAGTTCTTGCTGGGAATGCGGGCCAGGATATCGACCAGCACCGCCGAGTCGCCGGCCACGGCCCGGCGGCGTTCCAGCACTATGGCCTGAAGTGAAGGCTCGAGATCTTCTCCCTTGAGACCTGGATCGTTCGGGAACGGCACCGATCCCGCGGATTGCAGATGTTTCAGCAAGTGGGCCGCGCTGTCGGCGTAGGCCGGACTCCTCAGCTCCGCGAGCCGGGTCAGTGATATCAGCGCGGAGTTCCAGTCCCCTTTTCCCTCGACCGTCAAACGCATTCTGCGCCAGAGCGGCCCCGGCACCTTGGCGCGCTGGATCGCCCGGATGGAGTCCGCGGCGCGGCTTCCCGCGCGCAGCCCTTCGTGTAACTCAGAATAGGTGGCCCGCCCGGGCACGCCGACCCGAACCTGCACCTGCGCCGCGGCTGATTGCAGGCCAGACACGCCGAGACAGATCAAGCCAACCATTACTACTCTCTGCCTCATGAGCTCGATCCCTTGTCTCGTGGAGAAGCGAAGAGCCACAGGATGACGGCGAGGAGCATGCCGCCTCCGGATACCCCCAACGCCACCGGGCCACCGCCGGACTGGTACAACGCACCGAAGCCGACTCCGGCAGGCAGCGCCGCGGCCCCGACGAGCGCGTGGTAGGAGCCGAACCCGCGACCGGTGCGCACCGGTGCCAATCGAGCCACCACGGCGCGCTCTCCCGATTCGGTGAGACCGGCCACGAGCCCGAGCGCCAGGAATACA
>DATBSM010000190.1:0-4031 GCA_036559785.1 Gemmatimonadales bacterium | reverse complement strand
CACTCGCCGCCGAAGCTGCATCGCGTTCACCTTCGGCGCATAGATGTCCTCGCCGTCGAGCAGGACTCGTCCGGTGATCCAGCCCTGGTCGGAGAGCTCGTGCATCCGGTTGAGGGTGCGGAGGAACGTGGACTTGCCGCAGCCCGACGGTCCGATCAGGGCATGAACCTGATTCGGCGCGAAGGCCAGCGACACACCCTTGACCGCAGTGAACTTCCCATACATCGCGGTGAGCTTGTCGGTGGCAATGCGCGCGGTGCTCTTGGCACCGGTCGGTACCGAAGCGTCGGCGGTGCTCCGGGTCGCCTCATGGGCCAGGCTCAGGGCGGGCTCAACCATTCAGCGTAAACTTCCGGCGGACCGCCAGCCTGGCGCTCATGCTCAGGAGGAAGACCACCATGATGAGCACGAGCGCGGCAGCCCAGGCGTAGCGATGCCACTCCTCGTAGGGGCCCGTGGCGTAGGTAAACACCGTGAGCGGCAGCGCGGCCATCGGCTGGTCTATGTCGAAGCTCATGTACTGGCTCCCCAGCGCGGTGAAGAGCAGGGGCGCGGTCTCGCCCGCAATGCGCGCCACCGCCAGGAGGCCCCCAGTCATGATTCCCGGGAGCGTGGCGCGCACCACGACCGTAAGGCTGGTGCGCCAGCGGGGGTAGCCCAGCGCCAGCGCCGCCTCCCGGAGGGAGTTGGGCACCAGCTTGATCATCTCCTCGGTGGTGCGCAACACCATTGGAATCATGAGCAATGCCAGGGCGACGCTGCCGGCCAGCGCGGAGAAGTGCTTCTGCTGGGCCACGATCCAGGTCCAGGCAAAAACGCCGACCACGATGGACGGCGTGCCGTTCATGACGTCTGCTACGAACCGGGTCACCCAGGTGAGCCGGCTGCTGGGATACTCGGCGCAGTAGATACCCGCTCCAATGCCGATCGGCAGGCCAATGAGGCAGGCCATCCCGACGATGAGAAACGTCCCCACCAGGGCGTGGGCCACGCCGCCCCCGGTCTCGCCGGCCGGTGCCGGCATCTTGGTGAAAAAGTCCAGCGAGAGACTGCTCGACCCCTTGAGGATCAGGTTGATCAGGATGAAGAAGAGGGGCAGCAGCGCGACCACGACCGCCCCGATCATCAGCCCCACCATCAGGTTGCTGACCGCTCTCCGGAGGATGCGCCGGTTCATGCCGAGCCCAATCCCGGAATCACAGGGCGCTGCTCCCGGCCGCCGACCCGCGGGCCACTCGCCAGATCAGCAGCCGGGCGCCGGCGTTCACGATCACCGTAACCAGGAAGAGCAGGAAGGCCACGTACGCCAGCGCGGAAAGGTGCAGGTCGCCCACGGCCTCGGAGAACTCGTTGGCGATGGCGGCGGCCATGGTGTAGCCGGGCGCAAAGAGCGAAGCCGCGATCTCGTGCCGGTTGCCGATGAGCATGGTCACCGCCATGGTCTCCCCGAGCGCGCGCCCGAGCCCGAGTATCACGGCACCGACAATTCCCGACCGAGCGTAGGGAAGGACCGCCGTCGTGACCGCTTCCCAGCGGGTAGCCCCCAGCGCGAGCGCCGCCTCGCGCTGGGTATTGGGCACGGCGAGCAGCACCTCCCGTCCCACCGACATGATGTATGGCATGACCATGATGGCCAGGATGATCCCGGCCGAGAGCATGGATGGGCCGTAGATCGGCCCCTGAAAGAATGGGAGAAAGCCCAGGGTGTCGCGAAGGAACGGAAACACGGCGGTCCGGAGCAGGGGAATGAGTACAAAGATGCCCCAGAGGCCGTAGACCACGCTCGGAATCGCCGCCAGCAGACCGATGAGAAAGGCCACTGGCTGTCGCACCACCTTGGGGGCGAACTCGGTGAGATAGATGGCGACGCCCAGGGAAAGGGGGACCGCGATCAGCAGTGCCAGCAGCGAGGACGCCAAGGTGCCGAAGATCAACGGCAGCGCGCCGAACTTCTCGGCCACCGGGTCCCATACGCTGGAGCTGACGAACTCGAACCCGAACCGGGCGATCGCCAGGCGGGCCCCGTCCCAGAGCTCGAAGACCAGGAACGCGAGCAAGGTCGGCACCGCCAGGGCAGCGATGGTCAACAGGGCCTTGAAGACCCGGTCGCCATGGTTGGCCTGCTCGAGAGAGACCGCCCGGCTGGCAGCCGCTTGAGGAACCGTTTCAGTGGACGCGGTCATGGCAGGATCTTAGAGCGGCCATCACTGGGAACAGTCACGGATTTGTAACGGCCGCGTCACGGGATGAGGTTGCTTTTACCGGGAGACCTTCTGGCGCACCAGCTCGATCACCGGAACCGGGAGGGGCGCATAGTGCAGGTCCGCCGCCATCCGCTGCGCCGCCGGCTCGAGCATCCACGCAACGAACCTGTGAATCGTCCCGGCTCTGGCGGTGTCCGGATCTTCCTTCCGAATCAGAAGCCAGGTGAACGAGGAGATCGGATATGAATCCGGCCCGGGGGCGTTGGTGATCGACACCCGGAAGTCGGTCGTCGGGGGGAGCTTGGCGCCTGCGGCCGCGGCGGCCACGCTCTTCAGCGTGGGTTGAATCAGCACGCTGGACGCGTTGCGCAGCTTGGCGGAGGGAAGCCCGTTGGAGATGGCATAGATCAACTCCACGTAGCCGATGCTGCCGGGCGACTGCTTGATCTGCTGGGTCACCCCTTCGTTGCCTTTCCCGCCCAACCCGATCGGCCAGTTGACCGAGGTAGCGCGCCCCACCCGGCGGCTCCAGGCCGGAGACACCTTGGACAGATAGTCGGTGAAGATGAATGTGGTCCCGGAGCCGTCCGAGCGGTGGACCACGATGATGTCATCGGCGGGCAGGGGGACGCCCGGATTCAGGGCGGCAATCCTGCCTTCGTTCCAGCGGGTGATCCGGCCGAGGAAGATGTCCGCCAGCACGCCGCCGTCGAAGTTGAGCTCGGTCTTGGCGATGGCGGGCAGATTGTAGGTCACGCTCACTGCGCCCAGCACGGTTGGGACATGCCAGACATTGCCCTTCACAGACGCGATCTGCTCATCGGTCATCGGCCCGTCGGTGGCACCGAAGTCTACGGTACCCTCGATGAACTGACGGATTCCACCGCCGGACCCGATGGACTGGTAGTTGATGCGGACGCCGGTCTCCTTGGCATAAGCATCGAACCACTTGGTGTAGAGCGGGGCTGGGAAGGTGGCCCCCGCTCCGGTCAGCACCGGCCCTCCACTCACCGTCGCGTCCGCCCGGCTGGGATCCGAGCTCGGCGGCCGGTCGCCTCCGCACGCGAGCACCAGGAGCGCCAGGGAGGCGAGAGTCGCGGTGGTACGTGACATTGGCATCTCCATAGGTCGAGGGTCTAGAGTCTAAGGACCCTAGACCCTAGACCCTAGACCCTAGACCCTAGACCCTAACGAACCGCGATGACCTTACCGCCCGCCTTCAAGGTCGGCAAGCGAGCTGCGACCAATGTCACGACCGGAGCGGGGAGCGGGGCATAGTGAAGATCGGCCGCCATCTTCTGGGCTTCCGGGGTGATCATCCATGTCAGGAAGTCCCTGATGAGCTTGGCCTTGGCCGCATCCTTGTTGTCCTTTTTCACCAGGAGCCAGGTGAACGAGGCAATGGGGTACGCCTCCGCACCGGGGGCATTGGTGATCGAAACCCGGAAGTCAGTGTCTTTCGGCAGGTTGATTCCAGCCGCAGCGGCCGTGACCGACTCCAGTGACGGGGTAATGAAGCTACCCGAGGCGTTCTTGACCTGCGCGTAGGGAAGGTTATTGGAGAGGGCGTAGATCAGCTCGACATAACCCAGGGTGCCCTCGACCTGCTTGACCTGCTGGGTGACGCCCTCGTTCCCCTTTCCTCCCAGACCGACCGGCCAGTTTACCGAGGTGGCGTAGCCGACTTTGTCCTTCCATTCGCGGGAGAACTTGTTCAGGTAGTCGGTGAACACGTAGGTCGTGCCCGAGCCGTCCGAGCGGTGTACCACGATGAGATCGATATCAGGCAGCTTCACGCCCGGGTTGAGTGCAACAATTTTCGGGTCG
>DATBSM010000189.1:0-5612 GCA_036559785.1 Gemmatimonadales bacterium | reverse complement strand
GGTTGCTGCCGCTGATCGACGGCACTCGCGACGTGCAGCAGATCATCGACCAGTCCGGCCTGGTCGAGTTCGATGTCGGTAAGGCGCTCTATGGCCTGATCACCGCCGGCTTCGCCCACCGGGTGGGCACGTCCACGGCGGCAGCCCCCAAGGCCAACGACAGCCGAGTGGCGGAGCACCGGAACCTGGGCGTCGCTTTCTACAAGGCCGGGATGCTGGACGAGGCCTTACGGGAATTCCGCCGGGTCACCGATCTGCGTCCATCCGATAGTACCGCCCCGCTGTTCCTCGGTCTAATTGCCATCCGTCAGGCTCGATGGGAGGAGGCGGCCACGGCGTTACGGCAGGCATCCGAAGCCGGCGTGCCGAAGCCGGCGGCGCTTCACAATCTGGGGTTTGCGCTGGAGCAGCTGGGTCGGTTGGACGAGGCGGAGGCCGCATACGGCGATGCGGCGGGGCGCGCGCGCGAAGATCCGAGGGTCACTCTGGGCTGGAGCATCGTGGCGCTGAAGCGGGGCGACCACCAGGTGGCCCACACCCGCCTGGCGCGTACCCGCGAGCTGCTCAAGGCGAAACCCGCCCCGGCCCTCTGGTATTGGGCGGCGAGCCTCGCATGCGCGGGGCTGGACGACGGAGAGGGTGCCCTGAAGGCTGCTCGAGACGGGGTCGCCGCCTTTCCCAGCAACGCCGTGCTGCAGAACAATCTCGCAGTGCTGCTCGAGCTCAGCGGCGACATCGAAGGTGCCGAGGCGATGCTGCGTGCGGCCCTGGCCGAAGATCCGTCGCTGCCCCAGGTCTCCAAGAACCTGGCCGACATTCTCTACCGCAACGGCCGCTACGAAGACGCGGCCGAAGCGTATGAGCGTGCCGCCAAGCTCAACCCCGAGCTGGGCGACGATCTGTATTTCAAGCTGGGCAACATCGCCTACAAAAAGCGGGATCACGCCCGGGCCCGCGAGAGCTGGGCCCAGGCCACCTCGCTTAATCCCGGCCATGAGCTGGCGCGCGCCAACCTCGAGATGCTGGACCTTGCGCAATGATGCCCGCGGATGACGCGGCCTTCGCCGCGCTGACCCGGAAAATCTCCCGGGAGGCGGGACTCACCCTCGATGCCTACAAGGACAAGTGCCTTCGACGGCGCATCGCGGTCCGCATGCGCGCGTGCGGCGTCCACAGCTTTTCGGACTACCAGTCGGTTCTCGATCGCAGCCCGGCCGAGTATGAGCGCCTGAAGGATGCGATCACCATCAACGTCACCCGGTTCTACCGCAACGCGGAGACCTGGAACCTGCTGCGCGGCGGACTGCTGGCGGAGGTTTGTGAGGGAGACAACGGGGAAGTGAGCGCCTGGAGCGCCGGCTGCTCGTCGGGCGAAGAGCCGTATACCCTGGCCATCCTGATGGCCAATCATTTCGACGGTCAAGGCAAGCCGGAGCGGTTCGGCAGGGTCACCGTCGACGCCACCGATATCGACCGGCATTGTCTCGAGCGGGCCCAGGCCGGTCGCTATCGGCGCGAGGCCCTGACCGAGATGCCGGGCGACCTCTCGAAGCGCTATTTCGAGGACGATGGGACCGAGCGCCGGGTGATCGAGCGGGTACGGCGGCAGGTGGTTGTACGGGCGCTCGACCTCAACCGTGAGCCGCCTCCCCGGCGGAATTACCGGCTCATCCTGTGTCGCAACGTAGTCATTTACTTCGAGCGGGCCACCCAGGAACGGGTGTTCACCGCGTTTGCCGACTCGCTTGCGCCCGGCGGCATTCTGGTGCTGGGAAAAGTCGAAACCCTGTTCGGTCCTGCTCGCGAGCGCTTTACCCTCCTGGATCCGCGCGAGCGGGTTTACCGGCTCGCCGCGTGAGCGGCCGGGAGGTAGTCGTGCGAGTGGCCGACCTGCGTTGCGGGATGGGCGATGACACCCTGATCACCGTGGGGCTCGGCAGCTGCGTTGCAATCCTGCTGTACGATGCCCAGGCCAGGATAGGCGGCATGGCGCACATCCTCCTTCCGTCGCCGGCGTTGAGCCGGAAGGATAGTAATCCGGCCAAGTTCCCCCAGACCGCGGTGCCGCGGCTGCTGGAGTTGATGGGCGCCGATGGTGCCAAACCCCAGCGAATCACGGCTCGCCTGGCCGGCGGAGCCAGCATGTTTGCGGCCCTTGCCCCTCCCGGCACAGTCCAGATGGGCGAGCGTAATCTGGTCGCCGCAAGGCAGGTGTTGGACCACCACCGCCTTCCTTTGGTGGGGGAGGCGGTGGGAGGCGACTTCGGCCGCACGGTACGGTTTCACATCTGCGATGGCCGGGTCCAGATCAGCACGGTGGCGCATGGGGTCCAGAATCTCTGAGCCGGGCCGCGTGCTCGTCGTAGACGACAGCCCTTTCTTCCGCCGCCTCCTCACCGATGTGGTCGACGCTTCGGGCGAGTTCCGGGTGGTGGCCACGGCTCGAGATGGCATGGATGCGCTTCGAAAGGTTCGGGCCCACACACCGGATGTCGTCCTGATGGATATCGAGATGCCGGAGCTGGACGGTCTCGGCGCGATCGGACACATCATGGCTGAATCGCCTCGCGCCATTGTAGTGGTGAGCGCGCATGTGGGCCCCGGAGCCGGGGCCGCCATTCGAGCCCTGGAGCTCGGCGCGGTAGATCTGGTGGCCAAAGAGGAAGGGCGGGGGACGGAGGCTACGGCTCGATTCGCCGACCGGCTGATGATCGTCCTTCGGGCCGCACGTGCCGCGGAGGTCAAGCGACTGGGGGCGCCGGAACGCCGCCCGCGGGAGATGTCTCCGGGACCACAGTCCACCGCCATCGGCGCGGCGAAGCTGTGCGTCGCGGTAGCGGCGTCGACCGGCGGCCCACGGGCACTGGCCGAGATCGTGCCCCAGCTGCCAATCGGACTCGATGCGGCGGTCCTCATCGTGCAGCACATGCCGCCGAAGTTCACCCGGAGCCTGGCCGATCGACTGGGGGCCCAAAGCCGGTTCAGAGTGGTCGAGGCAGAGCACGGCATGCCGGTCCTCACCGATACGGCCTATGTGGCGCCGGGAGACTATCACATGCGGGTGGTTTTGGGACCAAATGGCCTGTTGCTCACCCTGGACCAGGAACCCAGCGTCTGGGGCGTGCGCCCCGCCGCGGATCCACTCTTTGGCAGCGTGGCGGACCAGTTCGGCCCTCGCGCCATCGGGGTCGTTCTGACCGGCATCGGGCGGGATGGCGCTGAGGGGCTGCGCAAGATCCACGATGCCGGCGGAATCGGTATCGCCCAGGACCGGGAGACGTCGACCATCTACGGAATGCCCGCGGCCGCACTGCACGCCGGCGGGGCCCGCCATGTTCTTCCGGTGAGTGATATCGCGGGGCGGATCGCCGATGAGCTGGGCCGGATGAAACCGAGATGAGTCGCGCCGGAGGCGGGTTTCTGCTGGTGCGCACTGGGGATCGTCGCGTCGGGCTCGAGCTGGCCCATGTGGTGGAGGTGATCCAGATCGGACCGGTGCACCCGGTCCCCTCTCGCGAGCCGGCCGTACGAGGTGTCGCCACCGTGCACGGACGCATCATCCCGGTGCTGCATCTGGGTGCCCTGCTGGACCTCGCCGAGTGCCCGGCTACGGTTAGCGACCTGATCGTGGTGGTGACAGTCGACGGGCGGCGCGTGGGCCTGGAGATCGATGACGCTGAAGTGATTGTCCGGGAGCCGGCCCTGCCGGTTCCTCCCGGTGCAACGTTCCCCTGGGCCATCGGTGTCGCCCGGCATACCGACGGACTGGTTCCACTCCTGGATCTGACCGCGCTGAGCTCGCGCTTTATGGAGGCTTCATCGGCATGAACACCGACGACGACATCCAGGTCGTGACCTTCCGGGTGGGCCGGCAGGAGTTTGCCTTCGACATCCTTCAGGTCGAACGCATCCTCCGGTATACGGAACCGTCACCCTTGCCCCAGGCACCCGAGTTCCTCGAGGGCGTGATGCAATACGGGGACGGGGCTGTCCCGGTACTCGATCTGCGCAAGCGATTCGAGCTCGAGGCGACCATCGTCGAGGAGACCCGTCTCATGGTGGTGGAGCTCGAGACCCAGCGGGTGGCGGTATTGGTGGACGAGGTCCGCGAGGTGATGCGGGTGGACACGACGACGATTACCGCTCCCGGCCCAATGGTGAGTGGGCTGGCCGCAGCCTACATCTCCGGCATTATCACTCGCCCCGGGCGCACCATTATCATCCTCAACGCGCGCAAGCTGCTCTCCGCTACCGAGCGGCTGGCGTTGGAAAAACTGGGAGCCGCCTAGGTGAGCGATCAATGGCTCGCTGGGCTCCGCACCCAGCTCAAGGAGATTTCCGCCCGAGTCGACGCCGCCAGCGCGCCGGCGGACCGGGAGGTCCTCAAGCGGGAGATCATCGCCCTGTTCAAGCGGGTGGATGGGACGCTTACCGATCTCGTCCAGATCAAGGACGACATCCGGGGGCTGGTGGAACGCTACAAACAGTCGAGCAGCGCGGCCGAGACCAGCCCGGTGCCCCAGTTCAACGGGGACCGGCCCGCGGTGCATGCTGACCATCTCGGCGCTTCCACCTACATAGAGAAGGGCTGGAGTCTCATTTCCCTGGGCGATTACCCGGGAGCCATCCAGGCCCTGGACAAGGCGTTGTCGCTGTCACCTGGCGCGGTGCAGGCTCAATCGCTGCTGGGCTGGGCCCAGATGCTCGATGAAGATTACGACGAAGCCCTGGGCAACTTCTCCAAGGTGCTGATGAAAGAGCCGGCCAACGCGCTGGCCCGGATCAATGTTGGATACATCTGCCTCAAGAAGGGCATCTTCGGTGAGGCGATCGAGCATTTATCAAAGGCCATACGGCTGGACAACGACCGCAAGGCCACCTTGTACGCGCACTACTATCTAGGGTTGGTGTATCTGGAGCGGGAAATGTATGAAGACGCGCAGTCGTTTCTTCGGAAGACACTCAAGCTGGGGCCAAACCTGATCGAAGCCTACTTTGAGCTGGGTCGGGCCCTCTGGCTCGGTGGCGAGCGGGACGAGGCCGTGCGTGTCTGGACCGACGGTTACAAAGCCAACAAGTTCAACCCATGGGCCAAGCGGTGCCAGGAGATGTTGGACGTGGCCTCCGCTGGAGGTGAAGTTCCGCGCAGCCCTCTCGCCTAGCAGTTCTCCGTCCGTTGGTGGTTGGGCTTCTCCTCTCGATGATGCTCGGGAATGGCCTCGCGGCGCTCCAACGAGAGCCCACCGCGGTGCGGGTAGGGCAGGTGACCGTGGTGACCTGGCCTGGCCAGCGCAGCCTGGGCATCGACCTGGCCCGGCGAGCCGGCCGCCCGACCGAGTGGCCCGGCCTGGGCCGCCGGATGCCTGGTCCGCTCCAGCTCATTGTCGTGCCCGACGGCAGCCGGTTCGACTCTCTCTCCAGCGGACGGGCCCCTGAATGGGGGGCGGGCGTTGCGCTGCCGGCCGCTCGCACGATTCTCCTCCGCGCCGATCGCGACGACTTGTACGGAACGCTCCGGCACGAGCTCGCGCACCTGGCGCTCCATCAGGTGGTCAAGGGCCGGGTGCCGCTCTGGTTCGATGAAGGCTACGCCTCGTGGGCCGCGGGCGAGT
>DATBSM010000188.1:0-12725 GCA_036559785.1 Gemmatimonadales bacterium | reverse complement strand
CTTCATGCGAATCAGCCGCAGCGACGCCAGCGTCATCCTGCCGACGAACGAGAGCGTTTCTTCAATCCCCCCTACAGCACTCACTGCCCCCGCGCCCACGTGCTCGAGGAATCCCGGCGCTTTGAGCTCCCTGCGCGCGCCGGCTGGTTCGGGCACGGCCTCAGCCAAGCCGAGCAGGTTCTGCAGGCCGACCGGGAGGGCGCGAGTGTCGACGGCTAAGCCTCGTTCGCGGGAGACCTGGCTGACCCAGGCGAGAAAGGCCAGGATGCTGCTGTCCCACCGATCCAGCTGAGGAGTCTCGAACGCGATGCTGGACGGACGCGGCTCCCGGCGCAGTTCCGTTTCAACGAGAGCGGCGGAGGGAAGACCATCCCTCAATTCCCAGCGCCCGGCAAGCCGAATCAGGAGAACATCGCTCTCGACCCGATCAATCGTGACCTGGTTCATGGGTAATGCTTGAACATCTTTTCGACAGCTTTGTTGATCTTCTTCTCCCACTTCTCCGGGCTCGCGCCAGGAGTCAGATCCTTGGTCGCCGCGGCGCGGTAGACCATCGAGCGAGTCTTCGCGTCGATGATGCCGACAGCGAGGGTACCCACCGGCACCTGCTCGATCCGGGCCCAGCTCGGGCCGCCGGCCGGGAGGGCCCAGCGGTTGTCGTAGCCGTTGATCTCCAGGTCCTGATGCATGCCTACCCGGTAGACCACCAGCACGTCCGGGCTCGCGGTGCTGTCCACCCGGGCCAGCCCTTTGGCGGCGAGCTGGCGATCCACCGCCGCGATGATGCGGGCGTGATTCAGATCGTCAGCCAGGTTCGTCCCGCCGGCCCAGGCGTAGGTCCGGAACGCGGAGAAGTTGGCGTGGCGGTCGTAGTCGTAGTTCACGTCCTGTGCTGCTGCGCCCCGGGCCAGCAGCACCAAAGCTGCAATCCAGAGCAGGGTGATCGTTCGCAAGGACCTAGGCACGGGTCACCATCAGATCTTGGATGTCGCTGAGGGATGAAATTGCGGCTACAGGCCTCACGGCTTCGACCTCGATCTCGATGTCGATCCGTTCGCCGATCATGATGCCGTACTTGTCCCAGCCGACGTTCCCGCTGGCGCCAAAGTCCCGCCGTCTGATGGCTGCACTGGCCGAGAATCGTGCGCGCTCGCTACGCTTGGCCTCGAGCGTCACCTGGCGCACCCGACCCTTCATCGTCAGCGGGCCGACGATCCGGAGCGAATCGGCCTGCCCTGGGATGAGACGGAGACTTCGGAACGTGATGGCGGGGTAGCGCTCGACGTCCAGGAAGTTCGCGCTCCGGAGGTCGGCGTCCCGCTTGGCTATGCCAGTGTCGATGCTGGATGCGTCGATCAACACCTCCACGGTCGCGCGACTCCAGTCGCCGTCGGGAACCAGCACGGTGCCGCTCCAGCGGCTGAACCGGCCGTGCACCTTGGAGATCAAAAGGTGCCGCACGGTGAAATTGATTCGGGAGCTACTCGCGATTTCCCAGTGTTCGATGGTCATTGTGGTCTCCTATTGGGGTTTGACGGTGGTCAGATGCCGCCGCCCAGAATCGGTCGGTGAGCCAGGGCTGGAATCACCGGGATCACCTCGAGCACCAACCTTCCCTTGTCTCCATATGTGTCTTGGGTTACAACCGAGTACTCGAAACCGAACTGGAGCTTGACCGGTAGCTTGCCGAGGAGGGTGGTTTTCGCCACACTCAGGCCTACGGGCACATTCCATTTGTTGCCGGATGTGGCCCTGGCGTCGTAGGTAATGGTCGGGTCGAAGGCGATCTGCCAGGCGTTCGGCAGGTTATACGAAAAGAAGTAGAGCAGGTTCATAAAGCTGGCGTCCTGGACCCCGGGCGCGCGGTCGCCCTGCGATCCTATGCCGAAGTAGTACTGGCCAAACGCGCCGAAGGTGGCCTTTGGTGTCCGGTAGCCCACAACCGCCGACGGACCCACGCCCCACTGGTTGCGACCGAAGGCATCCTGGGACGCGGTTGGAAAGAGGAAGGCAGGTCCGGCGCCGAGGATCCAGTTCCCGGTAGGGGGCGCGATCACGGTCGGCAGCTGAATGTCCCCCAGCCCGCCGGTGTGGTCGAAGGTGTTGAGACCGGTCGGCACCGGCTCACTGAACAGCACCGGGATAGTCGGTCGCGCGATGAGGTTCCACCGGTTTGCTCCGGTGCCGTGGAGGGGCACCGGGAGAATTGGCTGAAAGAGCATGCTGCTCCCGACCTTCGCGTTGCCCTGATTCACGTCGCCGTCCGCGAAGCTGGCGTCGAATCGAGTGAACAACGCCCACACATCCGAGAGCGGGTTGGACAGTTTCTTGCCTGTCTCGGCGACGTCACTTCCAGAAGCCCCCTGGGGTTCCTGTGCATTGGCTACCGGTGCGAACCACACCAGCGCGAGGACACTCGCCGCAGCAAGGTATGATCGCATGCGTGTGATCTCCTTAGCGTTTGGCATGGGCCCCGTGCCCCCCGCCGTGGCCGTGCATACTGGCCATGGCAGAATCCAGTGTGGCCTTTCTGGCGGCGACCTCGCTGGCGGTCAGAGTCTCTGGCTGAGGCGCCTTCTCATAGCTGTCATATTCGTAGCCCATCTGGGCCGTACGGTCGGTCGCGCTGACCGCCAAATAGACGGCCTTACCGCTTCTGTCCCCGTAGGCAAACTTGCGGTTGACGTACTTGGGATCGGTGGGATTCTTGTTGCCCAGCTGGTTCCAGCTTTCCCAGAGCCGGTCGATGTTGGCGTGGTGGAGATAGAACAACGGATCCCCCCCGACGGTGGAGAATTCCGCCATGTCGCCGCCGAGTGCGAAATGGGTGAAGAAGTGCGGGTTCTGGTCCAGGTGGGGCTCGAACCCGAGGTTGCCGTTCGGCGAGTCGATGTAAAACGTCTCGTTGAGGGCGCTCAGATTGATCCAGTTTTTATAGAGCTTATCGATCGGTTCGCCCCCATTGACCCAGAACCAGCGGGTGCCGTTGAACAAGGGGCTTCCCGGATCCCGGAACACGGCCGGAACGACGAGGTCGTCGGGGTTTCCGGTGATCGGATTCCAGTAGGGAAGCGTGAAGCTCTCATCGTGCAGCACCTCGCGGATGACCCCCTCGAACTGGTGCAGCATGAGCCGGTGCCAGGGCAGGAAGTACCATTGCTGGAAATGCTCGGGGTCGGACGGATCGAAGGCATGTGACTGGCAGCCGTTCCACACGGCCCAGGCCGCCTCGCGGTACTCCGGCGGAAGTGAGTCGATGGCTTCCTTCTTCCGCTTCTGGGAGAACTCCCAGAGGAACGCCGGGTAGCCCTTGATCCAATGGGTATTCCACCACCAGGTCCAGGAGCGGGTATCGTAGGACGGCAACGACTTCATGATCTCGACCGCCTGCCCGTATTTCGCGAGCATCACTTGCCCTTCAGGGCTGTTGACGTTGTAGCGGATGTAGGGCTTGGTCGAATCCCCGCGAGCTGGCACCACACCGCTGGAAAGCGCCCCTCCAGTACCGAAAGGGGCGTCCCAGATGCGGAAGGGAAGACGTTTGGCACCACCGGGGGAATTCCCCCCGGTGTGGATCGACAACTTCTTTGCCGCTTCGCTCTTCGTGGCCGCTGCAGGCCTCGGCTTGAAGAAGTCCAGCTCCAGCACGTCATGCGACGCCGTGTGGGTCTCGAGATGCGGGTCGGTGAATACCATGGCGCCGGCGGACTGGATCATCCCGCTCACCAGGTGGAATTCATTGCCGATCACCGCACCGGCGAGGCCGTGGCGCGGCATCATCATGGGGGCCAGCGTCAGCCAGGCATTGATCGCCGGGTCGTACGCCTGGACGCCGTTATACGCGCCCACCAGGCCGTTGGTCGTTATCTCGCCGCCCGCCACATAGATCAACTTGCCGTCCGTGGCCCAGGCGCCGCCGCTTCGGGCGTACGGCATCCGCTCTCTCGGAGCGCTCCACGAGTCGGTCACGGGACTGTACGCCTCCACCGCGTCCGTGTTGGTGGCGCTCAGGATAAAGGCGTGGCCGGTGCGGCCGCCGATGATGTAGATCTTGCCATTGACGACGCCGCCGTACGCGTGATTGCGCGGCACCGACATTGGGGTGCGGCTCTCCCACTTGTTGGTGGCGGGGTCGTACACTTCGTTGGTGGTGAGCACCTTGGCCGGTCCGAACGCAGTGAAGAACGAGTCCTTGGATGCGTCCACCGTGGTGGCGCCACCGATCACGTAGATCTTGCCGCCGGCTTCGGAGGCCAGCGCGGAGCCGCGCCGGGTGGGCATCGACGCCAGCGACTTCCAGGAATCCGCGGCGGGATCGTACTGCCACACGTCGTTAATCGGCTGCCATGCGGCGCCGAGGGGGACCGCGGTGTTGGCAGGGGGCACGAAGCCGCCGAAGACGTAAATCTTGCCGTTCAGAGTGGCCATGGCCGCGTGATGGGCCGGCCGCGGCATCGACTTTTTCTGGACCCATTTGTCGGTGGCGGGGTCGTATTCGTAGTTGTAGCCCCCGGCCTTACCGTCACTCCACCCGCCCATGACGTACATCTTGCCATTGGCGGCCGCGCCGTAGAACTCCTCATCCGGCACCGGGAACGGCGCCGCCTTCTTCCACGGAGATGTTGGAGGCATCTGCGCCAGCGCTGCCGTGGCAAAACCCAGGCTGACCAGTACGGAAAGGATCGCGGTTCTTCGTTGCAGCCGGTTTGACATGAAACACTCCCTTCGAGATAGTTGTTGATCGTTCACTTCGTGTTCACGATCAGGCCAAACATCAGGTAGTCGACATCCTTGAGTCCGTCGCTCTTTTCCCACAGATAGGACGGCTGAAACGACACCTGCTTCGTGAGCGGCAGCGTAACGCCGGCCCACACGCGATCTTTGCTCCAGCCAGCACCGCCGCCGTCATAGGTGGCCTCGTATGCGGCAAAGGGCTGCCAGATGTGGCGTTGAACCGCGAGAGGATGCGCGATCATGAGTCGACCGCGATAGCGGTTGATATCACCCGCTTGATTTGGACGAAACCTTCTGACATACATGTTGCGGACGTAGATCTGGAACTTCCGGAGGGAGAACCCCACGGTGCCGTCGATGCGGACCTGGTGCTCCCCATAGCTGTCGGTGAATCCTGCCGGCTCCGGCGCGAGTTCATTGAGCCCGCTGGCAGGAACCGAGTAATACATGTAGCTGGGAGTAATGGTCAGAAACTTTGTGGCCCGAATAGGGACCTCAAACTGTGCGACTGGCGTTTTCAAGTCGCCGATGTAAAAGCCGTAGGCTCTGAGAGCGATCCGTTCGTGGACCGGGGCAATCAGCTCCAGGTAGCCCGAGGGCGCGAAGACCGAGCCCGATCCAGTGCTGGCACCAGGCGCGTCCACTTCCTGGGCTACGCATGGCCGGCCCAACGAAACCAGACCGATCAGCAGAAGACCCGGCACCAGCTGCGCCGCGAAACCTGGGAATCCTTTCATATCCTCCCCTCTTACCCGGTTGGGTGTGAGCGCTGCGACGGGCTATCCGTCGCACCTTGCTGTGATCCTCAGGCGGCAACGCGCGTGACCGAATCGATCACAGAATCGATCAGCAGCTGAACGGCGGCGGCTGACTGCTTCCGGCGTTCCAGGTCTTTCACGATCTGAAGCTGCGCCTGGGTGATCGACTCCTGGATGTTCCTGGCCGCCGGTAGACCCTCGTAGTCCTTCTTCATTGTCATTCTCCTAGTTGCCTGTTCCTGCCGAAGAACCTGTCGTCGTGACCGCGCACATAATGCGACGGCCCGCGAGGCGCCACCATTCAGCAAACGGCTAGAAGTCAGTACGACTTTTCTTCGCTTTGACTACGACTTTCGATGGCGAGACGATCGGTGTGCGGGGGATAGAGCAAAAGTCGTAGTTGCCGGCTTACGGCAAGTTCGCGGGGATGGTCGAGAGCGGGTGAACGCTACTGAGGAAGGGAATTGCGGCGGACGAGCCGGCTCCAGAGCGCCGACCATCCGGAACGCTGAGGCAGGACGAGAACCACCTCGGTACCGGCGCCCGGGGCGCTGGTGACGGTCAGCCTGGCTCCAATGGACGCAGCCCGCTCCCGCATGCCGATCAGACCCCAATGTCCCGAGGGTGGCGCCTGCGCGGGGTCGAACCCGCACCCATCGTCGCGCACGCCCACGCGCAGCTCTCGGGGGCCGGAGTCACAGATGACCCACACGGTCCGGCAACCGGAGTGGTTCCGCGCATTCGCCAGCGCCTCACCCGCTATGCTGACGATCTCCGCCTCGAGCGTGGCCGGGTAGGAGCGTTCCGTCCCCGACTGCGTGAGGTGAGCCTCGACCTCCGTCCCGGAAAACGTCCGCTGCACCGCGCCGGCCAGCTGCTCATGAACCAGCTGGGGCTGCGGCGACGCGCGCATGGCCCCCACGACCTTTCTGGTCTCGGCCAGCACGTAGCGGGCCTGGGAGGCCAGAGTCGAGAGAAGGTCGGCGATAACCGAGGTGTTGTCTCCCGCCGCGAGACGGCGGGCGCCGATGTCCAGCTGCATCGCCACGCCGGCCATGCCGCCGAGCAGCGTGTCGTGCAGCTCGCGGGCGACTCGAGTACGCTCGGCGAGCATCGCGTCGAAGCGGGCCTGGGCGTGCGCTGCTGCCAGTCGCGCGCGGCGGCGCTGCCAGGCCACCGCGGCAAGGGCCGGCGTCGCCAGCAGCGTGAGGGCGACGAGCGCGAGAAACCACCACGTCTGGTTCCACGCCGGCGCGATGGTAAAGGCCAGCGATGCACCTGCCGTGTTCCACACGCCGTCATCGTTGGAAGCGATGACATTGAAGCGGTAGCGGCCGGGCGGCAGGTTGGTGAAGAACGCCTCGCGCCGGCCGCCGGCGTCCTGCCAGGTGGTATCGAGGCCCTCGAGGCGATACTTGAATCGCACCCGGTCGGGCACGGCCAGGCTGTAGGCCGTGTACGCGACGCCGAGCGCCGACGTGCGCGGCGGCAGCCGAACAGTGTCGCCCGCCGAGTTCCCGGCAAAGTAGCTCTGCCCTCCGGCGGTGAGCGCGCGCAGGTGCACCGGTGGCGGAACCGGGTTGCGCCGCACCCGTCGCGGGTCGACCCAGACAACGCCTCCAGCGGAGGCGAACCAGATGCGGCCATCCGTGCCGGCCGCGGCCGAGGGCAGCGGACGAACCTGCTGCGCCGGGGGCTCGATGCCGTCGCGGTAATCGAAACGCTCGTAGCGGATCTCGTCCCCCGGCTCGGCCAGCGCTCGGTCAACCTCAGCCGCCGGAATCCGGGTGACGCCGTCGGCGCCATTGAGCCAGAGCTCGCCTTCGGTCGTCTGGACGATGCCCGAGACACCGCGCAGGGGCTCGCCGGCCGGGGTCAATGGAATGAAGATCGGTCGGCCTGATCCACTGGCCTGGTGCGAGTCGAATGCAGCGACGCCGGACTGGCCTCCGATCCACACCCGGTCGCCGTACACCGAGATGGCGAGCACGCGTCCCACGTTGAGTCCCTGTTCCGCCGCGAAGACGCGAACCGAGTCGCCCACCACCAGGACCAGCGCGCCCCTTTGGTACCCCAACCATGTTCTGCCGCTGCTGTCCGTGGTAATGACGTTGGCAACACTGCGATCGAGGCCTTGCTCCACCCCGAATAACTCCCACCCACGCCCGGGCCGCCGCCGGAAGACGCCGACGTTGAACGTGATCGCCACCCACAGCCCCCCGTCCCGCTCCCGCGCCACCGCCTGGATCTCGCGCCCGTCTGCCGCTGTTCCCGGCGGAACCGGCAGGGCCACAGGAGTGAACCCGACACCTTTCCGCTCCCAGAGTCCGCGACCGCCAACCCAGAGGTCGCCGCGAAGATCGCGGTAGATGCACGTCAGGGTGGGAGGAGCGTCGAGCCGCGGAATGATGCGGTCGGCCACCGTGAGGAGGGCCGCCGGCGTTCCCCGTCTCGCGGCGACCCATACCATTCCGTTCGTATCCGGGGCGACGCCCGCTGCTTCGAGCACCCCCGGCGGTATGATCGGGGTGAGCTTGGTCTCGCGGAACTGGTCGATGCCCGTGGGAGTCGCCACCCAGAGGCTTCCCTCCCGATCGTACCGTGCGGCTACCACGAGATTTCCACTCATGCCCGCGGAGCGGGAGAACGGAATGGTGATCGCCCTGGGCGGGCCGGCCTCCACCTTGGTGGCCGTGCCGCCCAGGGGTGATAGCCAGAGACGGACGAGCCGGCCCGACGTGCCGATGGCCACCGCGGGATGGTCGCGGGACCAGGCAAGGGCGTAGATGCCGGAATCCGGGTAGGCGAGACTCCGGGGTGGCGGCGGACCTCCGCGGCCGTCGGCCAGTGGGAACACGCCGTACGACCGGTAGATGGCCCATACCGAGCCGTCCGGAGCCGGCGCCAGCACGTCCACGTCGGCGCGGGGGTGGCCGACTCCGCTCAACTCGCGCTTCTCGAAGCGCGCCGCCCCTCTCGGGAGAACGTAGATCTCCGGTCCCGCCGCAGCCCAGACCGACCCGCTCCCGTCCACGAATACCGGCTCGGTGTAGCCTCCCGGATACCCGGCGGCGGTGTCCATCTCCTCCCACCGCCTGCCCACGAGCCGCGCAAGCCCACGTGAGGTCGCGGCCCACATGGTGCCACTCGAGTCCCGCGCGATTGCGGTCACCGCGCCACCCGGCAGGCCGTCATCGGTGCCATAGCTGACGATTTTGCCCTGGTGGATGACGGTCACGCCGGCGGTGAAGTGACCAATCCACAGCGAAGTGTCGGGCAGAGCGAGGAGGACGAGAGGCGCGTGGGGCGAGAGCGTCTGCCCGGGCGGGGGCTCGAATCGCTCGAACCGGATACCGTCGAACTGAAAGAGGCCGCGCTCGGAGGCGATCCAGAGCACGCCGTCCGTCCCTTGCGCCAGATCCCTGACCCCTCCCGGCGCACCGTCCCGGACCGTCCACGCGGTATGCTCGTACTGGCCGAGATCGGGCGACTGTGCGGACAAAGAGACGTATCCGCAGCACGCCACGGCAAAAGTGAGCCGGACGACAGCAAAAGTAGGCTTGCTCATGGAGGCCAGGTCATCGTCGGCCCTACCTCGAGTGCGACTCACCCGCGAGGATTGGATGGGAAACCGAGCCCGGCGCGTGGAAACCCACGCCGATCACCTTGAGGCTACAGCAGAGATCGGTGGGCTGCCAGAGTAGGAGAAGGCTCACGAGCCCGGCGACTGGGAAGGGCGGGAACTACGTCACCAGCGGGACGCTCACAGCACACCCATCAGGGTGTAGAAGACGAGCATCACCGCACCGGATACGGCCGCAATGATCCCTTGCTGGCGAAAGGTGAGCGGGCTGTGGTCCGACTCCCGCTCGGACTCCTGTCGGAAGTAGACATCCATCGCCTCGCGCTCCGTTTCGGGAGCATCGTTCCATCCGTTGTAATCAGCCGTCATGGGGACTTCCTCGCGTTTGTCGTGACGGCGCAGAGAATACGACCTCGCGCAAGTCGCCACAATTCAGCAAACGGCTAGAAGTCAGTACGACTTTTTTGGGGATTGGCTACGACTTTCGACGGGGAGACAATCGTCGGGCGGGTATAGGACGAAAGTCGTAGGCCCAACCCATCTTTTCGACCAATAGACGCGGTCGCCGGGGTACAGTAGGTTCGCTACAGGGCCATACAGCGTTGCTGCCCTGAACCTTTTGAGGTGTGAACTTGCCGAGCCCTCCGATCCGCGTTCTGTTGGCCGACGACCACGCCGTTGTCCGAAACGGCGTGGCACAAATCCTCAACGAGCAGCCCGACATCCAGGTCGTCGCCGAGGCGGCGGATGGCGAATCGGCGATCGCGCTCTATCGCCAGGAGCATCCCGACGTGGCGCTCCTCGACCTCCGGATGCCCAAGGTCGAGGGAACTCAAGTGGTGGAGCGCATCCGGGGGGAGTTTCCCGAGGCGATGCTGGTGGTCCTGACCACGTTCGACACCGACGACGACATCGATCGGGCGCTGCGAGCGGGCGCGAAGGGCTACCTGCTGAAGGATGTGGCGCCGGGGGATTTGGTAGCGTGCGTGCGCACCGTGCACGGTGGAGGTACCTGGGTCTCGCCTACCGTGGCGTCCAAGCTGGTGGCGCGGATGACCCGGGTGCAGATCACGCCGCAGGAGATGCGCGTGCTCAACCAGGTAGCCGAGGGAAAGTCCAACCGGGAGATCGGCGAGACCCTCTTCATCAGCGAAGCCACCGTGAAGATTCACCTCAGCCACCTCTTCGAGAAGCTCGGCGCGAGCAGCCGGACGGATGCGGTGGCCAAGGCGGTGGAGCGGGGCCTCATCCGCATGGGGAAGTGACCGTCCTCCCTGATGTGATCGCGGTGAGCGCCTGGTATCTGGGCATCGGGCCCGGAGTCGTTGCGGCGATACTCTCCGTCGCCTTCGTGCTCTTCGCGCTCATGGTCACACGGTTTACAGCCACCCGGCGCCGGGAGCGCGAGCGCGCCGCAGAAGGGCTTCGCGAGAGCGAGGACCGTTTCCGCGCCTTCGTGGACTATGCGACGGACGCGTTCTTCCTGCATGACGACGAGCTGCTCGTGATCGACGTGAACCTCCAGGCCTCCGCCAGCCTGGGCTATTCCCGCCACGAGTTGATCGGCATGCATCCCCGGGATTTTGACGTCGGGCTGGACGAGGCGACGATGGGGCAGCTGGTGGATCGATTCGCCGCCGGCGAAAACGTCACCTTCGAGAGTCTTCACCGCCGGAAAGACGGAACCGTCTTTCCGGTCGAGGTCCGCACCGGCCGGTTCCAGCGGGGAGGTCGGCTTTACCGCCTGGCGCTGGCGCGCGATATCACCGAACGCAAGCGCGCTGAGGAGGAGCATGAGCGTGCGCGCCGGCTGGAGCAGGAGCAGCAATCCGCCATCGCGGCCGAGCGGACCCGGCTGGCGGGAGAGATCCACGACACCCTGGCGCAGGGACTGGCCATGATCGTGATGCAGCTCGCCGATGCGGAAGCCAAGCTGGGGCCTTCCTGGGCCCGGGCGGAGAAGCCGCTGGGATTGGTCCGGGAGCTGGCGGTGGAAAGCCTGGCCTACGCCCGGCGCTCGGTCACTATGCTGCAGCCCAGCGCCCCGGCGGCCGGACTGGCCCGGGCGATTCGCGACGTGATCGATAGCGGCCGGCGGCACTTCGACGGCACGCTGAGCTTTGCCGTCACCGGCAACGCGGTACTGCTTCCGGCGTCAGTCGAGTCGGCCCTGGCCGGCATCGCGCGCGAAGCCCTGACCAACGCGACCCGCCATAGCGGCGCGCCGCAAGTCGAGGTGGAGCTCGCCTTTCAGGATGGAGGAGCAGTCCGGCTCGCGGTCGCTGACAGCGGGGTTGGCTTCGACGTCGAGAAGGTTCCGTCGGACGGTTATGGCCTTACCAGCATGCAGGACCGCGCGGCCCGGGCCGGCGTCGCCCTCACCTTCGTCACCGAGCCAGGCGCCGGAACGGAAGTGGTGGCCAGTTGGTCCCCGTGAAGACTAGGACGGGTAAACTCTACCTCGGCCGATGTCCGAGCTCCATACAAAAGCCCCGCCGAGTAAGATCCGGGCGGGGCTTCTGGTCTTCCGGGGCCGCGACTGCGGACCTCATGCTGCCGGCCTGACTTCGCCGGCGTCCGGCTTCTCCTCCGGCTTGGGTGCCGCCACCACGTTGCTGGCACTCTCCCATTCCACCAGGAGCTCCGGCTGGCTGCCAAACCGGACTCGGATCAGACCCGTCATCACCTTCACGATCTGAACCACCTCCTCGGCCACCGTGTCCAGCTCGGCGGTGGCACCGACGTGAGTCAGCCGGCCCGCGGCGCCCTGCTCGACCGCGGTCTCGAACTGATCCAGCGCCACTTGGAGGCCGTTGAGCACCTCCTCCGCCAGGCCGTGCTTCACCAGGAGCTCCTTCCGGCTCTCGGCCTCGGCGGCCAGCCCACTGGCTGCCGTCTGAAACCCCCGGTAGGTAAACGTGCCGCGGGGAATCACGAACTTCCTCGACAGCTCCGGCTCATCCACCGATGCGATTTCCGCCACGCTGGCCAGGTGATGCAGGTGGGTTCGCTGAATCTGACGGCGAAGCTCGGCCTTCCGCGCCGTAGCCACGTGCACGGCACTCCGGCCGTCCATGAACTGGCGGGCCAGTTGATCGGCCCGTGCCAGCCGCTCCTGGAGACGCGCCACCGCTGCGACAAAAGCGGGACTCGTGTCCTTATGCAGACGCGTGAACTCCAGCACCCGCGTCCCCATCTCCAACTTCCTACGCGTTTTCGCCAACATGAGACACCTCGTTTGCTGACCGGCAACGAACGGGCGCCGCCGGCGTACGTGAATGAAAAGGGTGCGCGAGTGAGCCCGTTCATCATTCGCCGGAACGGGGCAACGCATCGAGTGTGCCAGACCTGTCATGTCCGCGTTCTCCATGAAAAGCGGACAACCGAAGAGTCCGACGCGAAGGAATCGTGTTTGAACTGCGCATCCGTCGGCCGCGGTGGGTAATTCGCCGGCCCGAGATGAGACCAGTCAGCCTCGAGTGGGAGACGGGTGTGTTGTGGTGCGCGACTGACGCTGGTGATTGGGGACCAGACAACCGCGATGGCGAAGCGGACGGATCAGATAGGAAGACCGGCACCGACGACGTGAGCGCAGGCGCCGTAAATGTGAGACCAGCCGCCCGCGATGTGGCACGGGCCAAAGGTACACG
>DATBSM010000187.1:0-5364 GCA_036559785.1 Gemmatimonadales bacterium | reverse complement strand
GTGTAGAAGGCCGCGAACAACCGGAGAAGCTCCTCGCCCGTGGGGACCGCCGCAGTCGCACGGGCCTTGAACACGTAATCCAGCATGCCCTCTGCCGTCGAGGCAAAGACAACCAGCAGGGCCAGCCCCATCAGGTAGGTCGAGTTCCTCAATATTCGTGCGGCCGTGAGCATCGGCCCGCTGTCGTCCGACACCTCGGGCGAACTGCTGTCGCGCTGACCACCGTGCTCCACTCCCATGACCAGCCCGGCAGCGAGGAAGTGAAGGATGGCCAGGATCGGAAGCATCGCAGTCAGGGGTAGCACTGCGCCGACTCGCTCCGGCAGGAGCCCACCGAGCAGACCCCCGAGCGAGCCACCAGCGGTGATCTGGCCGATGGTGCGGCGGGCAGTACTCGGATCGAACCGCTCATTCACGATGGCCCAGAAGCCGGATACGAGGAGGGCGCCCACTCCGGTGAAGTGGAGGTAGACCAGGACGGCGGCTGCGGGTCTGCTCTGAGCCGCAAGCATCCATTCGGCGAGGAGGAGTACGCCACTCAGGAGAAACAACCGGGGCATCACCTGGCCCGGCCGCGTCCGGGCCATGAGCCGGGTCAGGCCGATGGTCAGGACCAGCGAGAGCACCGCGGCCGAGATGACCATGGGCGGGAGCGCGCCCACCCTGAAGGTAGAGAGGAACAGGGCGTCGCGGGTGGATTTTCCGGCGAGCTGGAGCGTGATGATGATCGTACTGGCGGCCGCGGCGGCGGCGGCTGCCCGGCGGTCCGCGGCGGAACGAGGACCTGCAAGACTCATCTAGAACCCGAAGCCGGCCTGGGCGTAAATGCCGGTTTGCTCTTCGCCCGATGCCACGGCGAGGGAAAGGGTATAGGCCCGGTTCAGATAGGACAGCCAGATACCGCCGCCCGCTGCTCCATGCCAGCGGTCGGAGGACTCGCCATCGAGGAATACGCGTCCGACGTCGCCCAATCCAAATACCCCGATTTCGGCGGGGAGCACCAGCGTGAGCCGGACGAGTGAGAGCCTCAGCTCGGCCGAGCCGTAGGCCGAGGCATCTCCGGCATAGCGGTTGACCATGCCGAGCCGCACCGTGGATACACCGCCGATAAAGGCGGACTCGAAGAAAGGATATTGGCCCCAGAGTTTCTTCCCGCCGGCCCGCAGCGCGAGGGTCGGCTTGGAGGGTACGCGGGCGGTCAGGTAGGTAGAAACTTCGCCGTGCACCTCGCCGAAGCTGCTGTCTACATCCCAGATGGCCGGGTAGACATTGCCGCCGACCTCGAGGAAAATGCCTCGGCTCGCGGCCGTGGGACGGTCGCGGCTGTCATGCCGCAAGGTGAGGCCGAACCCGATCTCACCGAAGTTGCCGGTGCCGTACAGGTCCCCGAGCGTGGCGAGGAATCGATCCGGACGGTTGTCGGTGGACACATACTTGAGAGCAGGTCCAACCTGGAAGCTGGTGCGGGGGCCAAGACCGAAAACGACCGATGGGTGGACACCGTAGGCGTCCTGGGTGACCCGGTAGAACTCGTCGTCAGCCGGCGCGGCAATCTCGTTGCCAAACCCGCGGAAGCTGATCACGTCCACGCCCGATGCGCGAAGCAGCAGATCGGCATAACGGCTGGAGTTCTCCCGCCGGAGCTCGCCGTAATAGTCTACTCGATACGTCTTGGGCCCGAAGGCGATGCCGGCACGGAAGCGGTGGCGGCTGGAATAGGGATTCTTCCTAAAGCCGTATTTCGTGAAAGTGCGGCCGCCACCTATGAAGAAGCCGATCTCCGGTCCGTAGCCGATCTGGGTGCTCGCGGTCCAGCGGCTCCCCCAATCACGCGGCGGCAGATCCTTGGGACTCTTGCGCGGCGGCAGGACATAGGGGCGGCGATCGACACCGGTCCCTGAGCCCAGCGTACGGGCGGGTCCGGCGGGATCATCGTAGAAGCGCTCTCCGCCAGATCCGGTGGAGTCCACCAGACCATCCTGGCCCTCTCCGGCAACGATCCGGAGCCTGGGGCCGCCGCTCCTCTTGCCGGTGACAACCGCGATATCGTCTCCGCCGCCGAGATAGAGGCGTACCTCCTTCGTCACCTTGGGATCGAACTGGCGGCGGAAATAGGGCCCGCCTTCGGCCGAGTCGCTGCTGAGCGTCAGCTCCACTTCTCCGCCCGGTCCCCGGGTGAGCCGGGCCTGGTCGCCCGCATCGGTCGCGTACACATCCACCTGCTTCCCCAGCTGCCGGTAATACCGGTCGGCGGCCTCCAACAGGTGGTCGCGGCGGGACCGCAGGGCGTTGGCGAGGGTCTGACCCTTCAGCGCGTAGTGTTGTGGGGGCAGGGCTCGGACCGCGTCATCGATGACGGAATCGGTGAGCGCCGCGCGGAGCGAGCCGACCACCGATTCCCAGACCGGCCAGTCGAGCTCGCTGAGGAATCGGCGATCGAGGTTGCGTCCGTTCCAGGTGGCACCGGGCATGTAGGCATACTTGGGCCCGAAGTTCACCAGTTGAGGCGATGTCTGCCGCGCCGCCGACATCAGCACTCCGTCGTATTTCACCATCGCCTGGTCCCGGTCGGTCGGGATGGGGACCCAGCGGCGCGGCATCGTCTCACCGAACCGGGCCCAGGTCCATTGACCGGAGTGGCGATCCCAATCCCCAATCAGGACATCAAACAGCCGGGCGGTCAGGAAGGCGCGGGCGTCCACCCGGTCGGCCGTGCTGCGATCCAGCCGGGCAAACAGGGTATCGCTGGACACGATCTCGGTGGCGCCACCCCAGTGGGCCGCCGGATCCTTCGGCCCACCGACCCTCTCTTCGAGAAAACCCATGAGCCCGCCAAAGTCAGATTGGAATTCGCCAAGCCCGCGGGACGGGAGCACGAAAAAATGGGAGGTAGGGTGAAGGATGCCGGTGGCGGCGAGCAGTCGATCGACGACCAGTGGTGCGGTCGGGAAGGCGGAGCTGGTCTGGTCTCGCACGACGCTGGCTGCCACCGTGCCGCGCAGCTCGGGAGGCAGCGCCGCGGAAGGATCCTTGTCCACCGAGCGGAAGAAGAACTCCCGCCCGTTCGGCGCAGCGAGGAGCAGCGACTTGGTTTGCTGTCCCCCACCCTTGGAGACCGGGTGGAGCCCTCCGGCAAAAGTTCGGATGTCGAGTACGGGGACGGTGACCGGCGTGGTCCACAGCGACCGGTACTCCTTGCCAAACAGCAGGCTGTGCAGGCCGCTGGCCCGGTATCTCGGCCCCGGGGCCTGGAGCGTATCGTGCTGCGTGTCGCCCTGCGCGGTGAGCCCGGCGGGAGTGAGCCACCCGACCGACAGGCCAACGAACAGCGCCTTGACTGTGCTCATGGCCGATCACTCCACCCGGCTGGAGAAGATTTCATGGCTCTTTCCGCTGCGGTCGACCTCCAACACTGCCAGCCGCGCCGGACCCGACCGGGGCACGTCGAGTCGGGCAAATCCGCTCGCGTCGCGGGCGAGCAGACTGCCGCGTATCGTGGCGGCTCTTCCGCTGTGTCCATAGATCCCACCGCCGCTCACCAGCTCCAGCGGAACCACCCGCCGCTCGATTACCTGGAGGTTGTGCTCGTGCCCGGCCGCGTAGAGGGCAGGCGGGTCCTCGGCAAACGCGCCGCGGAACGCCTGGATCAGCCGCTGGTACGTCGGCGAGCTCATGTCCTGCCGGGAATGGCCGCTCTGCCGGATTGCGGGATAGAGTGAGCCCACCAGCGGCAACGGAATCCAGAGCCACGGCTTGATATTCCGCAGCGGAAAAAGATGATCCTGCCAGCCGAAGTGTCCGCCGTGCACTCCCCCCGACACCAGCGGATGATGGGCTCCGACGACGACAAATCTTCCGGCGGCAACCGCCAGCGCCGATCGGAGCGAATCCACCACCTCCGACTCACTGTCGGCAGGACAGTTCGATGTTGGGTCTCTCGGCTTGGGACCATCCTGCAGCCACCATTGGGTGTCCAGCAGCACCAACCGCAGTCGTCCGAGATCCACCACACTCGGCCCCGGACACCCACCCCCGGGACGAACCGAGACCGCACCGGCACCGGCCGAGTCCACGAACGCTTCCTGGCGCCGTACCGCCTCCCAACCTCCCTTGCTGTACTTGGCCCAGTCGTGATTGCCCATCACGAAGAATCCGGTGGCACCCGCGGCGGTGACCACCGCTACCTGATCGATCAGCCTGCGCGCCGCTTCCTTCCAGTCGGGACTTCCGGGAGCGGGAAGCCCTCGGGGATAGACGTTGTCGCCCAGGAAGAGCACCACTCGCTTGGATCGGCGGGAACCCAGGTCTCGGGCCAGGGCCTCGAGCACCGGCTCGCCAGCGGGATCGGGATCGCCGGCGTCGCCAATGAGGTACAGGCTGCTTTCTACTTCCCCCGGCGGCAGCGCCGGTACTGGCGCCGTGACGGGCGGGCTGGCACCGGCACAAGCCAGAGCGCCGAGGAGCAGCACCGCGCGGCAGGAGCAGAGTCGTCGAATCACCGGATAGTGGCGGCGCTCTGCACCGACTCGGACTTTCGGGCATACTCGCGTCCCACCGCCAGCGCGAGCATGACCCATATCCCGGCCAGCACCAGGTTCACTCGGGCAAACCCCGTAGTCCCCATGCCCAGCATGGTGACGCCCACGTAGACCAGCGCGGCGGACATGACGTCCCCCGCGCGCCAGAAGAACGAGTCGATGGCCTGCTTGGCTTTGTATTTCTCGTCCCGGCTGGTAGGCAGAAACAGAACGTTGCGCACCGTGTTCTGAATGGAATAATCAGTGGCGTTCTCCGCGATCTTCACCGCGCGCACCAGGGCCAGAATCGGCGCGAAGGCCAGGATGGTATAGCCGGTCAGTGCAATCAGCGGCAGCACGAGTACAGCCACCTTCACGCCGAAGTACTTGAGCACCCGGGAGACCACGAAGAGCTGAAGTACGAGACCGACCACATTGACGACGAGGAAGAACTCGGAATAGAACCGCCCGATGTACTCCGGCACCCCGAGACCACCAGCCGTTCCGGAGTTCACCGCTGCCACCGCTGCGTCGGCCACGGTTCGGCCCAGGATATACTCGCCAGTCGTGTTCACCCAGTTGACGACCAGCATGAGCAAGGCAATGAGCAGCAAATAGCGGCTCCCGAACACCAGGCGGAAAGTGCCCCGCCGGCTTACCGGACCGGTGCCGGGCAAGGACACCGTGAGCTGCTGGGCGTCCTCGATGGTTTGGACTTGGTATTCGCCGGTTGCAGCGGGTAGTTCCGCCGTGGTCAAATGAGGTGGAAGATGGGTCTCGTGCCGAGCTCGCTCCCGGGCGTCGACCACATTGCTCACCGCGGCTGCCAGGATCAGGAGCCCGGCGG
>DATBSM010000186.1:0-5911 GCA_036559785.1 Gemmatimonadales bacterium | reverse complement strand
GGGCCATCACCCACTGGTCGTGGCGTTATTTTCCCTGGGTATGTACGGCGCCGCCTATTTCGCGATTACAGCCGCCCTGGGCGTGCCCCACGCCTGGAGGCTGTTGAGCAGATTGGACTGGCGCAAAAGGTCCTGAGCCCGTCAGTCTGTTAGCGAGAAACTGTGACTACTCCCCCCATTCCAGAGGAACTCCAGCGGAAGCTCGACACCCTTCCGGAGGGGCCAGGTGTGTACCTCTGGCGGGGTAGTGACGGGGAGGTGCTGTACGTAGGGAAGGCCAAACGGCTCCGCAGCAGAGTACGCAGCTACTTCGCTTCTGATTTTCCCGACAGCCCGCGGAATCGGTTGCTCCAGCGCCTGATCGCCGACGTGGACACGATTGTCGTGCCGAGCGAGGCGGGATCGCTCATTCTCGAGAACAACTTCATTAAGGAGTACCGCCCCCGGTTCAACGTCCGGCTGAAGGACGATAAGAGCTATCCGTCCATCGCTGTGACGCTGGCCGACCCCTTTCCGCGAGTGCTGGTGACCCGGAAGCGCGATATTCCCGGCGCACGCTACTTCGGTCCTTACACCGACGTGGGACAGCTGCGGCGGACGCTGGCGATCATCCGGCGCCTCTACACGGTTCGGAGCTGCCAGGACCGGTTGCCGGAGGAGCGCCGCGAGCGGCCCTGTCTCGACTTCTACATCGGACGGTGCCGCGCCCCCTGCATGGGGTGGCACGATATGACCGACTACCAGCGCATGGTCACCGACGTGGTCGAGTTCCTGGAGGGCCGCACGCAGGATGTGCGAGTGCGGGTTCGGGAATCGATGCTGGAGGCCAGCGGCCGGGAGGACTTCGAGCGGGCGCGGGAAATGAGGGACGCGCTCCGCTGGCTGGATCGGCTGGACGAGCCGGCGAGCGTCGAAGTAATAGGGACCGGTGATGCCGATGTGATCGGCTACGCCCGGGATGGAGATGATGCCGTGGGCGTTCTCATCCGGGTTCGGGGCGGGCGCGTCCTCGGCCGTGAGCACAGGTTCCTCGAAGGCGTTGAGGAGGAAGAGGACGCCGCAGTGTTGAGCGCGTTCCTGGTACGCTACTACGTGCCGGTCGAAGGCCGAGCTCGGCGGTTGGTCATTCCGATGCCTCCCGACGAGTGGGATACGCTGCGCGAGCTTCTACCCGACACCGATTGGCTGGTGCCGCGCCGGGGCACCGCGCAGCGCTGGATCGAGCTGGCGGACCAGAACGCCCGGCACTTGCTGGAGAGCCTGCGCATCGAGTCATTCGAAACGGAAGAGCGGGCCGAGGATCCGGTCTACGCCCTGGGCCGCGATCTGGGGCTCAGCATCGTCCCTCGCAGTTTCATCTGCATCGACATCTCCCATAACCAGGGCCGGGACACGGTCGGCTCGCTGGTGTGGTTCGAAGCGGGAAGGCCCCGTAAGGGCGAATACCGCAAGTTCAAGATCCAGGGGTTGGGTCAGCAGGACGACTACGCCGCCATTCAGGAGGTGCTGACCCGTTACCTGACCAGGCGGCGCAATGAGAATCTCCCGTATCCAGACCTCATCGTGATCGACGGCGGCAAGGGACAGCTCAGCGCCGCCGTGGAGGCCGCCACCCAGCTCGGGCTTGAGGCGCTGCCGATCGTGAGCCTGGCCAAGCGCGAGGAGGAGGTTTTCCTGCCCGGCCGGTCGGAGAGCCTCCGCCTCCCGCGCCGCAGTCCATCGCTCCGCCTGCTTCAGCGGGCCCGAGATGAGGCGCACCGATTCGGCCTGGCGTACAACCAGAAGCGGCGCAACCAGCGCACGATCACTTCAGAGCTGCTCAACATTCCTGGCGTCGGTCCCACCAAGCGGAGCCGGCTGCTGGAACGCTTCGGCAGTCTCGCAGGCGTCAGATCGGCCTCGGTGGCGGAACTGGCTTCAGTGCCTGGTTTCTCGAGAGGGCTCGCCGAGCGAATCCTGGGTCATCTGAAGGCGGGAGTGGGGCGGTAGAGGTGCGGCGGTCGAGGCGGTGAGTTCCGCCATAACGCCTTCCTGCCTATATTCTAAGTCTATGCCTGATGGACGCTTTGCTATCCTGGATCCGGTTTCCGGCATCAGCGGCGACATGCTGCTGGGAGCGCTCCTTGGTGCGGGGGCAGCCCCGGAATGGCTGCACTCGCTTCCCGCCCGCCTCGGCTTCCCGGACGTCACGATCCAGATCTCTACGGTCGATCGCTGTGGGGTGAAAGCCACCAAGGTGGACGTGTGTCTCCCGGACGGGCGCCGGGAAGAGCCGGGACATTTCCACGGCCCCGACGACCGTGCGTCTGAACAGGCGCATGAGCACGAGCCCCATCGCCACATCGGCGAGCTGATCGCCATCGTGGAACGAGCGCGATTGTCGCCCTGGGTGCGAGATCGGGCGGTGCGTGCGTTCCAGCTGTTGGGCGACGCCGAAGGGCGGGTCCATGGACTGCCGGCAGACCAGGTCCCGCTGCATGAGGTTGGCGCAGTGGATGCGCTGGTTGACATCGTGGGAGGCATCGAGGGATTCGAGCAGCTGGGTATCACCCGGATCTACAACCGCCCGCTCGCCGTTGGGAGCGGCTGGGTGCGTGCCGAGCACGGGGTGATGCCGGTACCAGCTCCGGCCACGTCGATTCTGCTGGAGGGGCTGGAAGTCGGCCCCAACGGGCCGGTGGTGGGTGAAGCCACGACGCCAACCGGGGCGGTGCTCCTGAGAGTACTATCGGCCGGCCCCCCACCGGCACGGTGGCGCGCCGGTGGAGCAGGGGCGTGGGGGGCCGGGGGCCGGGACCCCCGGGACTATCCCAATGCGCTCCGCCTGATCCTGGCCACGGCTACCCTCGAAGCCGGCGAGGTGGTCCTGCTGTCCACTGATCTGGACGATCTGAGCCCGGAGTTCCTCGATCCGTTGCGAGAGGCGCTCTTTCTGGCAGGAGCGCTCGACGTGCAGTTATGGACAACGCAGATGAAGAAAGGACGAGCCGGTTTCCGGGTGGAGGCCACCGTAGCCCCTGCCGAAGCCGACAAGGTGACGGAAGCACTGTTCCGTCACAGCACCACGGCGGGGATTCGGCGATATAGTGCGGAGCGGGTGACGCTTGCGCGGCGCGAAGTCGAGGTCATAACCGCCGACGGAGCAGCTGTGCGCGTCAAGGTGCTGGATGGACCCGATGGACCTCGGGTCAAGCCGGAATACGAGGATGTGGCGGCGCTGGCCCGCCGAACTGGCAGGCCCGCCCATGAGGTGGCAAGGGACTTGCAATCCAGGGCTCTCCGATTGGTGAGCGCCGACAATTCCGGGCCGGTGGCCCCGAAAAAGGAGTCATAACGAGTGAAAACGAGAATCGTGTCCGCCGCTGTCCTCTTGCTGCTCTTCAGCGGCGCGCGGGCGCAGGCTCAAACGGTCATCAACGATCGCGTCATCAAGGGAATGCCGTCCAAGTACACGCCACCAACCTGTGGGCTCAAGGCCGGCCACTTCAAAGTGCAGAGTGGGGCCACCTACCTGAAGACAGGCATTGAGACCGCGGTAGAGGAGAATCGGGTACGGGCGTTGGCCAGCGGGAAGAAAGTGCTGCTGGAGGCGGCGGAGCAGAATCAGCAAGACAAGAATCCCGCCCTCTGGTTTTACCTCGGACGGATCTACCTGCAACAGGGCGACCTCGCCGGAGCCGACAGCGCGCTGACCAAGGCGGAGGCGCTCTCCCCCGCATGCAAGAAGGACATCAGCGACGTGCGCTACCTGGGCTGGGTCCCACTGGTAAACGCCGGTATCACGTTCACGAAAGAGGAGAAGAACGACTCGGCACTCGCCCTGTACCGCCTGGCGAACAGCATCTATCGCGACAAGCCGCTCGCCTTCCTGAATGCCGGGGTCATCTTCGCCAATACCGGCCAGACGGACAGCGCGATCGCCAACTTCCAGAAGGCGTCGGAGATCGCGGAACAGACCAACTCGGTGGAAGACCGCAACCTGGCCACCCGCAACTGGGGCGCGCTGCTGCAGCGGAACGGCCAGCATAAGGAGGCTGTGCCGGTGCTGGAGAAGTATGTCGCCTGGGTTCCCAAGGATGTAGATGTGAAGCGAGCGCTTGCCACGTCCTACCGTGCTACCGGCCAGATCGACAAGGCTGCCGCGATCGAGAAGGAAGTGGGCGCCGCACCGCCGGCCGCGGGCGCGGCGGGACCTGCGGGCTCCGCCGCAGGAGCGGACATGGCTGCGGCGATTGCCCTGTATAACGAAAAGAAATACGCCGAGGCAGCGGCAGGCTTCGAGAAGGTGCTCGCCACCGAGCCGAACAACCGGGATGCTTTGTACGGCTTGTCCAACGCGTACGTGGGGCTCAAGAGTCCCAAGCTGGCCGACGCGGCGGGGCGCCTGGTGGCGATCGAGCCCTTGAACGACGACGCCGTCCGCATGCTGGCGAATGGCCAACGTCTGGCTAAGAAAGAAACCCAGGCTAATAAGACCGCGGTACTTCTGATTGGGATGCCGACGACGATCAAGGTGACCCAGTTTGCACCGACCGCTGCCGCGGCCGCGATCACGGGAACGGCAACCGGGCGCGAGGCGCAAACTGCACAGGGCAAGCCGGTGGCGCCGAAACCGTACACCCTCGTGTTTGAGTTTTTGGATGGTAAGGGAGCGGTGGTGGCCAACCAGGAGGCCCAGGTTCCTGCATTGAAGCCGGGGGAGTCCCAGCCGGTCGAGGTTAAGGCGGAGGGCAGCGGTATCGCGGCTTGGAGGTACAAACAGAAGTAAGGGGGGACGCGATGGCGGGAGTTCGAGCAGAGCACGCGGCCGGCAGCGGTCTGACGACGACCAGGGCGCCGTTCATCGAACAGGCCCAGGAGGAAGGGCGGCTGTATATCCATCAGCCGTACGAGCTCTACTCCGAAGCGAACCACGATGCCTGGCGCCGGCTCTTCTCCCGCATGGAAGACCGGTGGCGGCGGTACGCCAACCCGCGATTCCTACAGGGAATCGACAGTCTGTGCCTCGATCCCACCCGGATGCCCCGGCTGGAGGACGTCAACCGATTTCTTAGCCCCCTCACCGGGTTCAAGGCCAAGCCCGTGAGCGGCTACATTCCTTCGTTTCTCTTCTTCGACTGCCTTCGGAATCGCGAGTTTCCCACCACCATCACCATACGAGACGGCTCCACCCTCGACTATCTACCGGAGCCGGACATTTTTCATGACATCGCCGGCCACGTTCCGATGCATACCGATCGCGCCTTTGCCGACACGCTGGTGCGGTTCGGCGACTGCGCGCATACGGCGGCCGAGATCGTGGCCGGCATCCGGGATGAAAAGGAGAAGATTCGCCGGGTCACCAGCATCTTCAAGGCGATGGCCAGGTTCTTCTGGTTCACGATCGAGTTCGGCTTGATGCGTCAGGGCGGAGATCTCCGAGTGTACGGGAGCGGACTGCTCAGCTCATACGGCGAGATCGCCCACTCCATCGATTCCCCTGACGTGCAGCGCTACCCGATGCAGCTCGAGTGGGTCATCAACCAGTACTTCGAGATCGACCGCTACCAGCCGCTGCTGTTCGTGGTGGATTCGTTCGATCATCTGTTCGACCTGGTGGGCGAGCTGGAGCGGTGGATGCGGCAGGGACGGCTGGACAACGTCTCGCCGGGAGAGCCGGCTATCAGCGAGCCGGATCTCCGGAGCTTCCTGGAGGCGTCCGCGGCCAAGTAGGGCTCTTCACCTACCGCCTCTTTCGCCTTACATTCCGGCCGTTCCCTGCGGGCGTAATTCAGTGGTAGAATGCCAGCTTCCCAAGCTGGACGTCGCCGGTTCGAGTCCGGTCGCCCGCTCTCAGGAAGCTCCTCTCCCGCTTCGACTTCGGTCGGGGCGGGATTTTTCGTCCGCTCCCGCGGCGGTCGGTCGGAGAGCC
>DATBSM010000185.1:0-8810 GCA_036559785.1 Gemmatimonadales bacterium | reverse complement strand
CTTACCGCCAGCGGAGTCCCGCGGGCCTGAAAGAAAGGATGGGGCGCGAGCACCAGAATTCTCACCCGACGGCCTCCAGCGCCGATCCAGCCACTCCGGCCTCCCGGAACACCGCGTCGATCTCAGCTTCTTGACGGAGGGTATCCCACCCGAGCTCGGCGCCTGCTATCCGGGCGGCGGATTCGACCGCCGCCCGTTCAGGACCAGGCACCGCGCCGAGGGCAGTGCGGCGGAATACGACGTCCGTCAGGGTGACCGCCATTTCATCTCGCACAGCTTGCACGATCTCCTCTCTAGCCGGCATGGCTGCCGCGCTCGGGGCAGCTCTGTCTTGCGCGCCCTGAAGCCGGAGCTCCGCGGTACGGCAGGCGGGGCTAGTTCGCTCGAGAGACGCGAACACCCGATCCACCGCCTGCTCAGCCACCAACCTGGCCGTCGTGTATTTCACGCCCTCTACCGAGAGCAGGTGCCGGACGCCGTGGCGCCCGTAATCCACTATTCGTGGGCGCTCGGCCAGAGCGTCAGGCCGGCCCGGCTCGTTCCCGCCCTTCAGCGGGAGCCATCCCCACTGGCACCGCACCACGTCAGTGGGAGAGAGCTCCAATCCGGGACAGGCATCGTTGAACTCCGCCAGCAAAGCCAAGACTCCACGATCGCGCGTTGCCCGCGGGTCAGCATGGTCCGGGGCGTACCAGGTCCCCAGGACAGTGCCCGTGCCCTGCGGAGCGCTGAAAAGGAACCGGCGGCCCCCGCAGACCGGATCCTCGCGGCTCCCGCTCCGAGAGCGGACGCCGAACGCCACATCCGCCAGCTTGCGGCCAATCACCACGTTCAGACCCATTGCGCGACGGGGCGATTCGAGCGCGGCGGCCCCCAGTCCAGTGGCGACCAGGTCCCGAGTCCAGGGTCCGGCCGCAACCAGCACGGAGCGAGCCCGGATGTCGAGCTCCGCTCCGGTCAAGGTATCGATAGCCCGGGCACCCTGCGTGGCGCCGCCCTGAGCCAGAAGCCCATTCACCCGCAGGTAATTGGCGGTCACGGCCCCGCTAGAGGCGGCGGCCATTACGAAACTCAGGGTGAGCCGCTCAGGATGGCGCAGCTGGGCATCGTGCCAGATGGCTCCGCCCGACAAGCCCTTGGGTTCGAACCAGGGAAAGAGCCGGAGGCACTCACGCCGGGAAACCACGCGGCCGCGCGGGATGTTCCGGTCCTGGTCGAGATGCTGGTTCCGGTTCCACGAAACCAGGTCGTTGAGGGCCAGCGCTGCGGAGTGGGCAAGCCGTCCCCGGCCGGCGGCGCCATGCGTGGGTACCAGCACCTGAACCGGCTCCACCAGGCCCGGAGCGATCCGGAGGAGGGTGGAGCGCTCTTCGATCGACTCCAGCATACGGGAGAAACTGCCCCGCGCGAGATAGCGCAGGCCCCCGTGAACGATCCTCAGGCTGTTGGCCGAGGTTCCGGCCCCGAAGTCGCCCTGATCGACGACCGCGACCGTCAAGCCACGAAGGGCCGCATCCCAGGCTGCGCAAGCGCCGTAAATGCCGGCTCCGACGATGAGGAGGTCAAACGTGGTGTCGGCGAGTCGAGAAATGTCTCGTCGCATGGTTGGCGAGGCTAAGCTCGCTCACGCACCCGATACGCGCGCCGATGCGGTGCTCGGAGATGCACGATGATTTCGCCGACCAGGCCGAGGCCCATCAGCTGAACCCCCAACGCCAGGAACAGCACGGCGAGCAACAGCGCAGGCCGGTTGGCGATCCCCTGGCCATCGACCCGTTGAATGAAGAGTACCAGACTCAGGACCGTTCCGGCGGCGATGAAAAGGGATCCTACCAACCCGAAGAATCGCAGCGGCTTCTCGGTGAACTTGGCAAGAAAGAAGAACGCGGCGATATCCAGGAGGCGGCGCACATAGACGCCGGGCCCATATACCCGCATTCGGGCGTCGCCTGGGTGCTGAGGGACGGCCACTTCATCCACCCGGAATCCCTCCCGCAAAGCGAGAGCGGGAATAAATCGATGGAGATCTCCATAGAGAGGCAGCGCCTGGGCGACCGGTCGGCGCATCACGCGCACCCCGCAGGCCATGTCGTGGAATCGCTGCTCCGAAGCCCCCCCAATGATGCTCTGGAATGCTCGGGACTGGATCCGGTTGAGCCAGCCGTCGAGGCGGGGCGACCGGTTGGCGACGACCATATCCGCGCCAGCGGAGACCCCGTCGAGCAGCCGGTGAATGCCTTCAGGTTGAACCTGAAAATAGGCCGGCAGAGTGATGATCAGATCGCCCCGGCTCTTCTCGATGCCAAGCTGTAGCGCCGCGGTCTCACCAAATTCCCGAGCGAAACGCAGAATCCGGACCCCTTCCTTCTGCCGGGCAAGTGTCACCAGCTCGGGCGCCGGCGTGATGGAGCCGTCGAAGACGAAGAGAAACTCGTGCTCTTGCGGGAGCGCATCCAGCTCTCGCCCGAACGCGCGGTACACAGCAAGGAGGTCGTCGGCTCTCTCTACCACCGGCACTACCACGGAGATGAAGCCCGAGCCGGCAACGGTCCGGGGACCGGAAGTATCGGTGGCAGGTTCCATAAGGATCTGTGGTGCGCTCATCTCAACGGACCTCCCACGCGTTCGGGATATCGCTCGCGTCCCCGCGTTCGCTGCTGAGCGCGACCTCCGCAACGAGACCAAGCATAAAGAGGTAGAAGGCCACGCCGAGCACGAGAAGCCCGGCGCCAGGGAAGACCAGGGCGTCCGCCTTTTCCGGGCCGAAATGGGTCAGACTGAACACCCACAGCCCACCAAAAACCAGGGCGACGCCCAGCGCCGGCAGCGTTGCCAATCCGAAACCCAGGAGAGGCCTCGATCTGAAGGTGGTGATCATTTTGAGGGTAATCAGGTCCGACAGCACTTTCACCGTTCGAGAGATCCCATACTTGCTCTCGCCGAAGCGGCGGGCATGGTGCCGAACCGGCATCTCGGTAATACGGGCGCCAACGCTGGCCGAGAGGGCGGGGATGAAACGGTGCTGCTCGGCATATAGTGGAATGCGCTGCAACAGCTCTCGCCGATAGGCCTTGAGCGAGCAGCCATTGTCCCTGATAGGCACCCCGGTCAGGCGCCGAATCAGGCGATTCGCCAGCCAGGACGGAATCTTTCGCAGGATCAATTTGTCCTGCCGCTGATGCCGCCAGCCACATACCAGGTCGTACCCCTCATCGAGCTTGGCAACCAGTGCTGGAATGTCTCGCGGGTCGTTCTGCAGGTCGCCGTCCAGCGAGACGATCACCTGACCCAGCGCGTTGTCAAATCCCGCCATCATCGCCGCTGTCTGCCCCACGTTCGATCCCAACCGGAGGCCGCGGACCCGCGGGTCGGCTGCCGCCGAGCGGACTTCATTCCAGGTACCATCCCGGCTGCCGTCGTCGACCAGAATGATCTCGAAGGTCTTGGGATAGGTCTCCAGTGCCTGGAGGATCCACTCGACCAATGGGCGCACGTTCTGCGACTCATTGAAGAGCGGAGCGACCACAGTGAGCGTCGGGACGCTTTCCTGGGCTGTGGCGAAGGCAGGGGACACGGTTTGGATGCTCGTCACCAGGTCAGGGTAACCACAAGAATAGGCCCTAAGTCCTGCCTACACCAGCAATCGTCGTTCCGTCGCCAGCCCATTTTGCCGGTCCACTAAGTCGTTGAGAGGCATGGCGGAGAGGAGGGACACTGTGCGGGCGAGAGTCGGGCGGAGGCCAGCTGAGGCATTCGGTGTGGCTCGCGCGCCACGGCCACGTGCGCGCCAGCAATTTGGTGCGGTTTAACCTTACCAGCCGCCGCGCCGGAGCAGGACGACCGGAACGGTCTTGAGCATGATACGCAGGTCTTCGCTGACCGACTGGCGGCGGATGTACTCCAGGTCATAGTGCACCTTGGTCCGGACATCCTCGAGCGAGCGGTCATAGTGGTGGTTGATCTGCGCCAGCCCGGTGATGCCCGGCTTGGCTCGCTGCCGCAGAGGATACTCGGCGATGTGCTCCCGCAGCTCGGCGAAGATGGTGGGCCGCTCGGGGCGGGGTCCCACGATGTTCATCTCGCCCTTGACCACGTTTAGCAGCTGGGGCAGCTCGTCCAGCCGATACTGGCGCAGGAGCCCGCCGACCACGGTCACCCGGGGGTCGCGCTGCTGAGCCCAGACTGCCCCGCCCCCCTGCTCGGCATCGACCCGCATGGTACGAAACTTAAAGATCGTGAAGGGTTGTCCGCCGAGGTCGTACTCGCGACGATGATTTTGGGTCCCCGTCGATGGCGCTCGGCGATCGAGCCCGATGCGCACCTGGGTGTATAACACCGGTCCATGGGACGTCAGCCACACCAGCACCGCCACACACAGCATGATGGGTAGCGTCACGATGATGGCTACCAGGGCGAGCAACAGATTGATACCGCGCCGAGTCCATTCCGAGGCTCGGGAGAAGCCGCTGGTGTCAGCATGACCCCAGTCGCGATACTGCCGAACCAGAGATTGCTCCAGTTCAATAGCAGGAAGCGACGGGTGGCTCCTCCGTACCCCGGACATGGCAATACCCATTATCAGACTCAGCGAGAAAGAAATTGAATCAGGAGGCGGGTCCCCTGTAAACCGAGATTTCGCCGCCGGCAACCGCCCGTTGAGACCGACATAATAACGGGTTCCCCCGACACCTTAATACGGGCGAGTAAAGTTCCCTGTGATCCCACTCACGTGGCGGCCGCAGTTGGCTTAGTGGCTCAGCGGCGAGGCCGGTGCTTGGTCGGGGGGCGTGATTCGGTCAGCAAGGGATCCGGCGCTTCCCCTAAACCGAAGCTCGCCAGGCGCTGACTGAATTCCGAGAGCTCAACGGGTAGCTCGGCTCCCGCTCCCGCGCCGATCGAACTCTCGGTGCCTTCAGTCTTCTCGACTGAATCGACTGCCGGAGTCGGGGCTGGAGTGTCGTGCAGGGATTCGCTGGGCATCCGTAGTCAACTTCCGCCATGAGTTCGGTTGAACTTCGGTGATGCCCGGTTCTTCTTCAAGGATAGCGCCGTAAATTCTGACTTCGGCGTCGAACGAAAAACAGGCAGGCCAGATAGCCCGAAGCCGTTGTTAGGCAGTGCGTTAGGGTGACAAACACAGGTCCCGCCACCGAGGCCGACCTTTCCCAGCCGTTGCTGCTAAACCACAGCGACCACGGCTAGATTACCACAATCTGCACGGTGTCAAGTGACGTGGCATTCCAACATCCAAACTGTGGCGCCCCTCCCGCGATCCGGCTTTCGGCGGGGGGGCTCCAAAAGCGGCAAGTGGCTATAGGGTTGTGGCTTACACCTTTTGATCGAAGGCGCACGAGTCCTGCTATCTGGGCTCAGACGACCCGGGTCCCCTGCTTCTCACCATTCGGGCAAATGCGCATGGCTAATTCAGACAAGGCTCCCTCCGCGCCACTCGTCCTCATTGCGAACGATCAGGAATGGTCGGCACGGTCACTCGAAAGCATCCTGGGGCCGAGCGGCTACTCTGTGGTCCGCGCCTACACTGGCCAACAGGCACTCGAGAGGGTCCGGACTGCCCAACCCGACCTCATCATCCTCGACGCCCAGATGCCGGACGTGCACGGTTTCGAGGTTTGCCGCCAGCTCCGCAGCGATTCCCGGTTCAGCGCAACGACTCCCATCATCATTACCACCTCGGGCCCTTCAGGCCGCACGCAGCGTCTCGAAGCCTATCGGGCTGGGGCGTGGGAGTTCCTGGGCCAGCCGGTGGACGGTGAGGCGCTTCTACTCAAACTGGCCACTTTCCTTCAGTGCAAACGGGAAGTCGACAGTCTGCGGGACGAGAGCCTCCTGGATCCGAGTACCGGACTGTACAACATGCGGGGTCTTGCCCGGCGCGCTCACGAGATCGGTGCGGATGCCTTCCGAAGGCGAGATCCCCTGGCGTGCGTGGTGTTCGCGCCCCAGGCAGACGGCGAATCCCCCGACGAGGAAGTACAGCGCATTGCCGAGCAGGTCGGTCAATTGTTGAAGCGGGTCGGACGCTCCTCCGACGCCATAGGCCGCATGGGGCAGTCGGAGTTTGCGGTGATTGCTCCGGCCACCACCACCGAGGGTGCCTTGCGGCTGGTCCGAAGGCTCGGCGGGAGCATCGAATCCTCCCCGGTTCCCGTGCGCGGCGGAGAGCGTTCCCTCACAGTGCAGGCCGGCTACTGCGCGGTTCCCGACTTTGCTGAGTCCACGGTGGACGCCGTAGAGCTCCTGTTGCGCGCCACGACGGCACTCCGCGACCTCAAACGGGACGGTGAGTCGGTACAGGTGCGAGGGTTCGAGCAGGCACCTATTCACTTAGCGTAACCTGCAACAGCTGTAGGGTTAAGCCCACGTTTTTGCGCTCAGAACCACCCTGGCGGTGTGGCTCTGCCCCCGCACCTGCTTGACTTTTGCGTCACTCTGTGGTAAAAACGTTACTAGTATGAAGCTCCCCGGGGCCGCTTTGGTGGCTCCAGCTCGGTAATGAGTTGCCAGTCTGTCGGCTCCTGCTGGAGCCGCGTCTGAGTCTAACCGACCGCAGCCGCGGTCACTCCCCGGGGAGCTTGCAAGGATGGCTAACCCTCTCATCCAGCAGGATCGGAAGATTCCGTCCGCTTCCGAGAGCACCGCGCGCGATCCCCTTTCCATTCCTAGCGAAGTAAAGGCCAGTATCCGGGTCTTGGTCGTGGACGACGAGCGCACTCTGCGGGAGAGCTGCGCCAGCGTGCTCCAGATGGACGGGTACAATGTGACGCTGATCGGTCGAGGAGAGGAGGCGCTGGAGACGGTTCGGCGCCGCAAATTCGACATCATCCTGGTAGACCTGTACATGTCACAGGTGTCCGGTCTCGAAATCCTGCAATCAACGCTCGAGGCCTACAAGGACACCATTGTCGTCGTCATGACGGGCAACCCCAGCGTAACCAGCAGCATCGAGGCACTCCGAGCCGGAGCCTGGGATTACCTGCCCAAACCCTTCTCGGCCACCCACCTCCAAGTACTGATCGGACGGGCCTCCCATGCCGTCATGATGTCCCGGGAAACCCAAGACCTGCGGGTGCAGCTGCAGAGGCAGAACGGGCACAGTGACAAAATCGCCCTGATCGGCATCTCCCCGCTGTTCCGCAAGGCAGTGGACCTGGCGCGCAAGGTTGCGGGTACCGACGCATCGGTCTTTATCAGTGGTGAGAGCGGAACCGGCAAGGAAGTCATCGCGCAGTTCATTCACCAGAACAGCCGGCGGGCGAGCCGGGCGCTGGTGCCAATCAATTGCGCGGCCCTCCCCGAGCCGTTGCTGGAGTCGGAGATGTTCGGGCATAAAAAGGGCGCCTTCACCGGGGCGGATCGGGACAAGCCAGGACTGCTGGAAACCGCCAACGGAGGGACGCTTTTCCTCGACGAGCTGACAGAAATGACCATGCCGCTCCAGGCCAAGCTCCTCCGCGTCGTGCAAGACGGGGTGGTTCGCCGGGTCGGCAGCGAGCAGCAGGACGCGGTAGTCGATGTCCGCTTCATCTCCGCCACCAATCGCGAGCCGCAGGAGGCGGTGGACCAGGGACTCCTGCGCGGCGACCTTTTTTACCGGCTGCGAGTGGTTCCCATCAAGCTTCCACCGCTGCGCAAGCGGCTGGAAGACATCCCCTTGCTGGCCAATCATTTTCTCACCTACTATTGGCAGCGCCACCGGCAGATGGGAGACCGGCTTCCGCGGCTGAGCGAGGCGAGCATCGGCTTCTTGCGTTCCCGACCCTGGCGGGGCAACGTTCGCGAATTGCAGAATGTCATCGAACATGTCGCGGTGTTGGCTGAGCCGGACCAGACGATTCAGCCGAACGACATCCCGGTCTATGACGATAGCGCCGAGTGGCCGACTGAAAGCGTCACTCCACCTGGGGTCATGGACGAGGCCTACCATCCCGCCAAGGACCGCGTGGTGGTCCAGTTCGAAAAGGAATATCTGGCTCGTCTCATCAGCCGAGCCGGGGGAAACATGTCGAAGGCAGCGCGCCTGGCGAGCATCGACCGTACCACCCTGTACCGGCTGATGGATAAGCATGAGTTCCAGAGAGATGAGACTCCGGGATCCGCGTGATACCTGAGAGCGTCCTGACCGGTCTGACCGGGGAGCGTCGCCGAGCCAATCAGGACGCCCTCGGGGGCGCCCGGGTCTGGGATCCAGCCGGTCCGACCGCGGGCTCGCTGACGCCGGCTCTCTGGGATGCGCTCCGCGAGTCGGTGCTCTGGGCCGAGGCTGAGTGGGAACGGGTAATTCAGGACGCCTCCGGTGCCGAAGAAGCCACCGCGCATCTCGCCCAGCTGTGCCGGGTGATCAGACAGGAAGTCGCCGGCCTGCCGGCTGAAACCAGCGCCGTGCCTCGTAACGCCCTCTCTCGCCGCTGGCTCGGACTCATCCGCACTGCCTTCGTGGAGCGGGCGCGGGCCCTCCCAGCGCCCGATCCGGGACAGTTGCTGCTCGTTCTGCATGCCCTGGAACGGGTGGGCGTCCATCTTGAAGCCGACTGGGCCCAGCACTTCACCGACCGCCTCTCGTCTCCTGACGGCCTGGAGCTGGTGGTGGAAGTAGCTCACGATCTTCGTTCGCCCCTCACCTCGATTCTGTTTCTGGCGGAGACCCTCCAGCGCGGTCGGAGTGGGCCCGTCACCGCGGTTCAGGAGCGCCAGCTCGGACTCATCTACAGCGCGGCCTTCGGTCTCAGCTCCGTGGCGAGCGACGTTATCGAGCTGGCCCGGGGCGGCGACCGGTTGGTGGACCTGGATCC
>DATBSM010000184.1:0-9636 GCA_036559785.1 Gemmatimonadales bacterium | reverse complement strand
TGGCTCTCCTCGTCTGGTTCTTTCTCCGAACATTTCTGGTCGAGGCTTTCCGAATCCCGTCGGGCAGCATGGAGAACACCCTCCTCATCGGCGACTTCCTTTTCGTCAACAAGGCCCTGTACGGTGCCGAGGTCCCGCTCATCGGCGCGCGGCTCCCCGCGGTGCGTGAGCCGCACCGAAACGACATTTTGGTGTTCGACTCGGTCGAGGATAAGGGACTCAAGGTGGTCAAGCGGCTGATCGGCATGCCGGGCGACACCCTCAGCATGGAGAACGGGGAGCTGTTCCGGAATGGCGAGCGGGTCAACGAGCCCTACGCCGTACGCTCGGACCCCACCCGTTCCGAGGATCCCATCCAACGCGCCAAAATGCGCGAGTGGCAGCTCCCCCATCTCGTGAACCGCGACGAGGCCACCTACCAGCCTGATCTGCAGGAGTGGGGGCCGATCGTGGTGCCGCGGGGCTCGTTCTTCATGATGGGGGACAACCGCGACAGCTCCTATGACGGGCGCTACTGGGGATTCTTGCCGCGGGCAAACGTGCGAGGCCGGCCGCTGGTTGTCTACTTCAGCTACGATCCGAGCAGCTGGCGGGCGCTGCCGTTTCTGACGGCAGTTCGGTGGAGCCGGCTGTTCTCGTCGCCGGAGTGAGGAGTGAGAGGCGAGAAACGATCTGACTTCTTGCCTAATGCGGCCGGGGGGCTTCGGGGAGGGAAGACCGGTTCAATGTGCGGGGGATGTAGGCGGCGGTGCGGCTGCACGCCGGGCAGTGAAGGGTGACGCGCCCGCCCTGGGCATCTTCGGCGCTGGAACGCTCGGGAACCCGGTCCACTTCCGCCGAGCCGCACGAGGGACAGACCAGAGGTTTCTGGTCCCGATCCGCCGCGATCAGAATCAGCGCTTCCGGCGCTCGGTATTCCTTGATGCCCCGACGTCCCACGGTCGGCCCTTCCAGCGGGGTATGTGGCACGGATCTGGCTACCCCACTTAAGCAGGGAATTTATCGGTTATTCGGCGGCCGCGCAAAGGCGTGACGGCCCTCTCGTTATCTGTCGGAGTCATCTCATGCGCCGGTCCTTGCTCATTTCTTCATGTTTACTGGTCTTGGTCAGTTGGATCACAACCAGGGCTGAAGCCCAGAGGGTCCACGAAATTCGGATGGACGCGAATCCGGAGAAGGAAATTTTCCGGTTCAGTCCCGCGCAGGTGAGCGCGCGCCCCGGTGACGTGCTCCTCTTCAGAGCGGTGAGCGGGACACCCCACAGCATCGTCTTCGAGAGTGCCGGACTTTCGGGTCCGGCTCACGAGGCGCTGAACGGCGCTTTGGGTCGGCGCTCCGGGGATCTCAGCAGCCCCCTGCTTTCGCCCGATGGGGCCGAGTATCGGATGGTGGTTCCGGCCCTCCCGCCTGGCAGTTACGCGTTCTTCTGTTTGCCACACCGAGCTTATGACATGCGGGGCGAGCTCCAAATTACGAAGTAGCCCTCACTACTACTAGCGTCCGACTGTCACCAGTGCGAGAATTCCGTGCGTGATGGGCGCGACTCGGCACCGGGTTGCTGCCCTTAAGCCCGGACTGATGACAGGCAAGGAGGACGCGTGGTTTCGGAACTCGGTGGTTCACAGATCTCGACGCTTCTGGAGACACTTCCAGGCATTGCGAACGTGTTGCGGAGCCCGGTGGCTGATGCCCTGGGGAGTGTCATCCGCGCCGCGGCGCGCGTCGGCGACTTCAACGTGGCGGATGCGGAAGAGCTGATTCGCTACGCGACCCGGCGCGGCCTGCTGGGGAATGAAGAGGGCGACCGGATTCTGGGTGAAGTGCACGCGGCCCAGCAGAAGCGCCTGGATAAAGCGGCCGATCGCGAGAAGGCCTTGAAGGCCAAGGCGCGGGTGAAAGGCAAGGCGGTTAAAGCGGTAAGGACGGTCAAGAAGCCGGTAAAGGGCAAGCGGAAGCGGTAGGGATCCCTCCTCAGGTCTTGAAATCCTGCATCAATGCGGTGAGCCGGGTGGCGCCCTGAAGCAGGTCGCCCGCCGCCGCCGCCATCTGCTCGGTCGAGGCGGTCTGCTCCTGGGCCGCAGCGGTGACCTGTTCGCTGGCTGAGGCGTGCTCGGTGGCGGCCTGGCTCACTTCCTGGGTCCTCTCGCCCAACTGCACCACGATTCGGCGGTTGGCTTCCGCCTCCCGCACTACTTCTCCCGCCGCGGTGTGGACCTCCTGCACGGCCTTGGCGATCTCCTCGAGCGCCCGGGCGGCGGCCAACGCAACTGCTTCGATTCCGTGCACCTTGGCCGATCCCACGTCCATGGTTGCCGACACGTCGCGGACCTGGTTGCGGATGAATTGGACCGTCTTGGCCACTTCCTCCGCCGCGCTGGAGCTGGAGTCCGCCAGTCGTCGGACCTCTTCCGCCACGACCGCGAACCCGCGCCCGTGCTCGCCGGCCCGAGCCGCCTCGATCGCCGCGTTAAGGGCGAGCAGGTTGGTCTGGGATGAGATCTGCCGGATCAGGTCGATGAAATCCGTAATCGGCTCGGACAGCCTGGAAAGCTCCTGCACCTGGCGAGCGGAGGTCCCCACGACTTCGCGGATGTCGAGCAGGGTCTGCCCGGCGGCCGCGACGTCGGCCTGGTTGCGCGCTGCGAGCTGCTGGATCTGCTCCCCCAGCTCCAGCACCCGCGCCGACGCCTTTGCGTTGGTTTCGGCAATCTGTCTGAGATTGAGGAGGAGAGCGTCCGCCTTCTCCATCCCCCGGACCTGCTGGTCGGCGCTCGACGCCACCTTGACCATGGCGGTCGAGATCTCGCCGCTGCTCGCGGCCAGCTCCTCGCTCATGGCAGAGAAATCGGTGGCACTGTTGCCCATCTGACTGGCCTCGCCTACTACCGAGACCACGACTCCACGCAGCCGCGAGGCCATTCCATCCATCGCGCGGGCCAGCAAGTCGAGCTCGGTGGGCATCTTGCCCAGCTGCACCCGTCTCAGGTCGCCGGCCCCGAAGCGGTCCGCCGCACTGATCAGGCGCCGGAGCGGCCGGTCCACCATGCGCACAGTGAAGACCGATATCCCGGTTCCCGCCGTCAGTGAAGCCAGGAACAGGAGCCACAGTACCGTCCGGCGATCGCTGGCTTCCCGCCGAAGTTCGTTGGCCCGTGCCATCGACCGGTTGTTTTGCGCCAGGACCAGGGCGCGCACGTCGCCCAGGAGCGTATCGGCGGGCGCCCGCGCCCGTTCGGCCTGGCGGCGAGCCTCGTCGGCCCGCCCGAGATCCGCGAGGGCATGGGCGGTGGCGTAGGCCACCTCGATCTCCGCCTGGTTGGCCGCGATCTTGTTGACGATGTAGCGATCGGAAGTGGTGAGCGCGTTCAGAGTGCGGTAGCGCCGCTGATAAGTATAGGCTGAATCGCCATCATCCAGAGCGCGCCGCTTCAAGGCCCCCGACCGCAAGAGCAGATATTGCTCGGAGGAGCGCACTTCGGAACCGAGCGAGGCGATCAATCCGTTGCTCAGGTCGGTGCTTTCGAGCAGCAGGGAGAGCTCCCGGTCCACCGACTTGTCGAGCGAACTGATCGAGTTCACTCCCAGCAGAGCGATGGCGAAGACAAGGACGATCAGTACCGTCATGCCGGTGATGACCCGGCTGCGGAGACTGCGCAGGATCGTCATTGCGATCCTGCAAGTCGGACGGCGCCGTTACGCACGACCCCGATATAGACTGCCTGATTGGGAACGTCTCCCTTGGAGTCGAACGCCACCACACCGGTGACGCCCCGAAACGCGGGGGTCCCGGTTCCCACCCGGGCGAGCTCGCGGCGGACAGCCTGACGCTTGGTTCCAGCTCGCGCAATCACCCCGCGCAGCAAATACACCGCGTCATAGGTAGCCGCGGCGGGCTGGTTGGGCAGTCCCGCAGCGGGAAACTTCTTTCGATAAGCCTGCAGGAATGTCTTATTGGCGGCGGTGCCCAGGGCCGGGAGATAGGCCGAGGAGAGATACACGCCGTCGGCCAGCGCGCCCGCTCCCTCGATACCCTCGAGGCCGTCGCCCCCCAGCACGGGCATGGCGAGACCACGCTTGCGTGTCTGACGGAGGATCTCCTCGGCCTCGGCACGATTTCCCGCCACCAGGAGAAAGTCGGTCCCGCCGATCTTGGCCAGGCGGTCCAAGTAGGGGCCGACGTGTGGAACGTCACCCAGGTAGGGATCGATCGATTGGAGCACACCGCCCCGGCGGGCAAAGTCGTTCACGAAGGTCTGGCGAACGCCCCGGCCATATTGGTCATTCAGGTACAGCACCGATCCCCGATGAAGACCCAGCGTGTCATAGACCCAGCGCGCGAGCGCAGCACCATGGGCGAGATCGCTGGGGCAAATACGGAAGGTGTAATCGCCGGCGGTGGAGACCTCGGGTGAGGAGGACGAAGGAGAAATGGCGGCTACCGGATCCGGCCCGCCGTTGTACACTGGGGCGGCGGCCAGCGTGGTGCCGGAGAACAGGTGCCCGATCACGGCCGACACGCCGGCCTCGTAGAGGTCGGTCGCCACGAAGACGGCGGAATCCGGATCGGCAAAATCGTCCCGTTGCACCAGCTCCAGGGGACGGCCACCGATGCCACCGGCAGCGTTGATCTCTTCCACCGCCAGCTCGGCGGCATGCTTCATCGGCACGCCGACGGGGTCGCTCAAGGACCCGGCCAGTCCAATCCGGATCGGACCGGGAGAGAAGGTGCAGGCCGAAAACAGCAGCGAAGCCGCCAGCAAGAATGCGCGGGCCGGGCCGGCACTATGGCGGCGTTGATGGAGTCTACAGGTCACCAAGAGATCCACGCACTTCCCTCATTTGAACGGAGTCCGGGCTACGCCCGGAGTATCGACGATGCTCGATTGGACTGACCGGTCACCCGATGCGACTTTCGACCTGCACGGCCAGAGCGTGCTCGAGGCTGTGGCCAATGCGGAGCGCTTTCTGCGAGTCCAGTCCAAGGCTCGCCCGGGCGGCATCGTCCGGCTCATTACCGGCCGGGGACGGGCCGGCGGGGGGGCGCCCATCCGTACTCGAGTCCGGAGCCTGCTGCGTACCCTGAAGGAATCCGCCAGCGTGGTCCGGGACTTCTCGCTGGAGGAGACCGAAGGCAGCTATCTGGTCCGGCTGGTAGGCTGAGCCGGATCCGGTCCTCTCGAAGCAGGGCCACTTCGTCCCCATCCATCGAGCACGTGTCCGTCCACCAGACTCACCGAGGCGACCTTGTCGCCCCGCTCCAGTCTCCAGGTGAGCCGGATCATGCGACCGCGCCGCACCCACTGCAGCATCCATTGGGCACCCTGAATCCGGGCCCCGACCCGGCCATAGCTCCCTTCCAACGTGCCACGCCAGCGTTCCAGCTGTCCGGGGGCCACCACTCCCGATAGAGTGATCACGCCGGCCAGGCTGTCCATGGCGGAGACCCACAGGTCCACCGGACCGCCAGAATGCTGGTCGTTCAGCACGGCGCGGCACTCATTGACCCGCCGATCGACCCTGGACTGCCGGCAACGCAGGCGGCCGCCGCCAATGCCACGTAGGTGATGCTGAAGCTCGTCCAGCCGGGCGCCCGCCCGGAAGCCAAGAAACTCCAGCCCCACGCTGTCTGGTGCCGTGGTGGCAGCATTGGCGCCCAACAGGGTCGGAGCCAGGAGCAGGCTGGCCAGGGCGAGTACGCGGAGCGGCGTCGGCATTGCGGCAACGACCTCGATGGGTGTGACGAGAGGAGTATCGGTCTGGCGGGCGGTGAACTGGAGACGCCAGCACCCCCCGGCCGCGTGGGCGGCGGGGGGATGCTGGGTATTGCGATTGGTCGGGAAGGGCGCGGGGGTGTTAGACCTTACGCACGTTCGAGGCCTGCAGCCCCTTGGGGCCCTCGACTACCTCGAACTCGACGTTGTCTCCTTCGGACAGCGATCGGAAGCCGTCGGCAATGATTGCCGTATGGTGCACGAACACATCCTTGCCACCGTCCTGCGCGATGAAGCCAAACCCCTTTGCATCATTGAACCACTTAACCGTGCCCTTCGCCATTGCTACAACCTCTTGAAAAGGGAGCCCGAGGGCTCCGGGGGAATGCCCCAGCCGGTATGGCCGGGTTAAAAGCCCCAAAAAAGGCCGCCCGGACTTGGGTGTCCGGCGGCCCACCAAGCGTCAAAAATGAAAGGGAGGCACCGCGCGTTGCATGCGATAAGGTCATGCTTGGGAACGGTTTTGTCAATAAGTCAGGGTGCTCCCAGCTCCCGCTCCTAGCTCACCTCAACACTACCCCAGCCGCTCTCAGCTCATGATTCAGCAGCCACCGCTTCTTGGCCAGGCCTCCGCCATAGCCGACCAGGCCGCCGTCCTTGCCCACGACCCGGTGGCATGGAATCAGGATCGCGAGGTGGTTGGCCGCGACCAGCCACCCGATCTGGCGAGGATGCAACCGCGTCGCCCGAGCCACATCATCGTAAGAACGGGTTTCGCCCAGCGGGATCTTGCGGAGAGTCTTGAAGACGGCGGTCTGGGCGGGGGAGAGGTCGAACCAGCGCTTCAAATGAGTGGGATAGGGAAAGGGCTTGGCTGACCCCAGGAAGTAATCGTCGAGCCAGGTCGTCGTGATGCGGCAGCTCCCCTGCGCGATGTGGAGCTCGGGGATGGCGGCCCGAAGCCGTACCGCCCACTTGATGGTCACCGCCCGGGTGGGAAACTCGATGACGAGTGGGCCAGCTTCACACTCCACGACGGTCAGCGCGCCGATGGGCGAGCTGTACGAGGTCCATTCCACTCGCATTGAATTCTCCAGCGCGGAAACGCCGTTTAACTTAGCCGTTCCACCGCTTCGCTGCACGATGTACATTCTCCGCCACCCACAGAGCATTTTGAACCGGCTCCTCTCGAGGCCACGATGGTGCACCTCCTAGCGATGCTTGCCGCCCTCCAGCAACAGCCTGCCTCGCCCTCGGCGCCGGCGCTGGCCAAAGTTACGATCCAGCCGGCCGAGGTCGCCGTCCAGGTCGGTGACACGGTGCGCCTGATGGCAACCGCGGTAGACTCATCCGGCCGGCCGGTGCGGGATCTCTCGATCCGGTGGTTTCAGTCCGGCGGATTCTTCGAGGGGCGGGTCGATTCCACCGGTCTGGTGACCGGAGGGTCGACCGGCACACTAAACGTGAGTGCCCTGGTGAGCTCCCGGTCGGGTGGGGCGCCGGCCACCGGCTTTGCCCGAGTCACCGTGCTGCCCCAGCCGGCAGCGAAGCTGGTGTTCGACCGGCAAGTGTCCAAGCTCTATGCCGGCCAGTGGCTCGTGGTCGGCGCGGCTCCCTACGCCGCCAATGACGACCGGCGCTATGACCAGGTCGTCTGGACCTCGGATGCGCCTGCCGTGGTGGCGGTAAACGCCGGGGGCCGGCTGAGCGCAGGCCGCCAGGGCCGGGCTACGATCACGGCCCGCGCCGGCCGGGCCGCGAAGTCGTTCACCGTAGTCGTCGCTCCCAATCCGGTTGCGTCGCTGGTCATCGAGCCGGCTGCGGCCACAGCTCGCGCGGGGGATGTGGTGCGCTTCGGGTTCCAGGGCCGGACCCGCGATGGGCGGCCGGTGACCGATGCAACGCCGGAGTGGGCCCTCAGCCCCGGCAACGCGCACATCGATCCTGATGGACGCTTCGTGGCGGACGTGCCTGGCAGCTATCGGGTGACGGCAAGCTTCGCCGGAAATACTGCCGAGGCTACGGTCGAGATCCGTGACCGCGATGTCCGTCGTCCTACCACACTCGTGGGGCGACTTCCGATCAAGTACCGCGCTGCCGAATTCTGGCTCCATCCCGGCGGCCGGCACGGCTATTTGACCACCATCGCCGACCGGATGTATGCCATCGACGTGAGCAACCCGGCCAGCCCGAGGATTACCGACTCGGTGGTGGTAGACGCGCGCACCATCAACGACGTGATGACCACTGAGGACGGCAAGTACGGAGTGCTCACCCGGGAGAACGCCTCTACCCGAAAGAACGGGATCGTCATCCTCTCGTTCGAGGATCCGGCGCATCCCAAGCCGATCGCGGAGTTCACCGAGACTGTCACCGGGGGCGTGCACAGCACCTTCATCTACCGGGGCTATGTGTATCTGACCGATGACGCGACCGGCTCGCTCCGGGTGATCGACATCCGCGATCCATACAAGCCGCGGCAGGTGGCCCGGTGGCAGACGCGGCCCGATGAAGCCGGCAACTACGTGCATGACGTCGATGTGAAAGACGGACTCGCCTACCTGAGCTACTGGAATCAGGGCCTGGTGATTCTCGACGTCGGCAACGGCATCAAGGGCGGCAGTCCGGAGAACCCACGGCTCGTTTCCCAGCATAAGTACGACCTGAACTCACTGTATCGTAACGTCGAGGCTGTCGGGGGTCCCGGATTCATCCGCGGCACGCACACGGCATGGCGCGCGGGGAATTACGTCTTCGTCGGCGACGAAGTCTTTTCCGCCAAGCCCCGCTCCACCGAAGGTGGCGGCGTAGTCGGGCTCGGCCGAGCCTATGGCCGGCTGCATGTGATCGACGTGTCCGACATTGCCCGCCCGAAGGAAGTGGCCTACTACGAGCCCAGCGAAGGCGGGAGCCACAATGTGTGGGTCGCTGGCGATACTCTCTACATGGGTGACTACCAGGGGGGTCTCAGAGTCCTCGATATTTCCGGCGAGCTCAAGGGCGACCTGCAGCGCCAGGGCCGGGAGATCGCCCACGTGGTGACCGGCGACGGTGACGGCACCGTTCCTAACGCGGCGAACGCATGGGGCGCGATCTACCGCAACGGGCTGATCTACGTCCCTGACATCAACTCGGGGCTCTGGATCGTGCGCGTGGAGCCCAAGTCGGAGCTGGTGCCGTAGCCGGGGCGCTCAGGCAGCGGGTTAGACATCGAGATGGTGCAAATTAGTGCGCTTGTGGGATTGCCCCTGACAACCGTGTAGCTGCCCCGCTGCCCCCCGGCCACGCTATATTCTCCCCATGAGCACTCCCCAAACAGTCGTAGTTCGCACCTTTACCGATCGTGCCGAGGGGCTCTCCCACTTCGTCCTCCGGGCGGGAGAGGCACCGCGCCTTCTGGCGTTCGATGACGCGCTGGGATGTCCGGTAGAGACCGCGCTGGCGGCGTTGGAGTGGACTGGCGCCGTCGGGATTCTCCAGGATGACGACCTGCTGCACGCGGCTCGTTTGACCAGTGAGACGGCCGCTGCCGTCATTGAGCGCAAAGGGCCTGACGCCCGGCGCTACGTCTATCTGGGCCCGCGCCTGGATGCACCACCGATGGACGTGTTCGAAGGTGCCATTCTCTTCGACGAGCCGGGAGTGAAGGCCGTCGAATTCTCCCAGCGGGCACACGGGCTTGCCCATTTCCTCCGCGCCACCTCGGGGGTAGGGGCCCTGCTCGCACTCCTGGGACGACGCGCTCCCGAGATTCGCCATCTCCGTCGCTGGCTAGGCTCCATCATTCAGGAGCTCGATCTGCCGAGACCGCTGGTCGCCGGGTGGTTCGCGGCGAGTGCGGCCGGCTGTCTCTTCTCTTCGCCCGAGGGAGAGCCGACATACCGCTACATCGAAGTAGGAACCGAATCATGAGCCGTTGGTATCT
>DATBSM010000183.1:0-4368 GCA_036559785.1 Gemmatimonadales bacterium | reverse complement strand
CGCCGCCACGCCGGCCAACGATTTTCGCTTCTCCTGGCTGCCCCGGGTGGATGGCGACTACTCGCAGCTTCCCTACTTCGATCGGATGACCCGAGGCGAAGTGAAGGGCTACTTCCTGTTCGGCCAGAATCCCGCCGGTGGAGCGCCGAATGCCCGTCTCCACCGCGTCGGACTGCGCAACCTCGAGTGGCTGGTGGTGCTCGACTGGTTCGAGATCGAGAGCGCCGTGTTCTGGAAGAACGATCCGAGCGCTCCGCCGCCCGCCGAGATTCAGACCGAGGTGTTCTTCATTCCCGCGGCCGCCGCGCCGGAGAAGGAAGGCAGCCTCACCAATACCCAGCGCATGCTTCAGTGGCACGACAAGGCGCTCGACCCTCCGGGAGACTGCCGCTCCGATGCCTGGTTCCTCTACAATCTCGGGAGGCGACTCAAGGAGCTGTACGCGGGCTCGACCGACCCGAGGGACCAGGCGCTGCTTCATCTCACCTGGGACTACGACTTCGACGAGCCCCAGCGACTGCCCGACGGCAGGCTCAGCCGGATCGCGGGAGAGCCCGACCTTCACAAAGTCCTCATGGAGATCAACGGGTACCGGCTGGACCAGACGGACGCGCGCACCGGACGGCCGCGCCTCGTCACCGGCTTTTCCGAGCTGGAAGAGGACGGTACCACCTCGTGCGGGTGCTGGATCTACAGCGGCGTCTTTCCGGAGACGGGCCGCAACCGGGCCCAAGAGCGGAGGATCACCGCGAATCCGATTCACCCGGAGTGGGGCTACGCCTGGCCGCACAACCGCCGCATCCTCTACAACCGCGCCTCGGCCGACCCCGAGGGGCGGCCATGGTCCGAGCGTAAGAAGCTGGTCTGGTGGGACCCGCAGCTGCGTCGGTGGGTCGGAGATGACGAGCCGGATTTCGATCCCGAACTGCCGCCCGATTACCGGCCCCCGCCCGGCGCCACGGGAATGAGCGCGATCGCGGGGAATCATCCGTTCATCATGAAGCCTGACGGTGTCGGCTGGCTTTTCGCGCCGGGTACCATCAAGGATGGGCCGCTGCCGGTCCACTACGAGCCGGTGGAGTCGCCGGTGGGCAACCTGCTCTATCCCCGTCAGGCCACCAACCCCACGGTCCGATTCTTCGAGGGACCGTTCAACCGGTTCGCCCACACGCCCACCTCGGAATTCCCAGTCGTGGCGACCACCTATCGCCTCACCGAGCACTACCTGAGCGGCCCCATGAGCCGGTTCAACAGCTGGCTCAACGAGCTGCAGCCGGAGATGTTCGTCGAGTTGAGCCCCGAGCTCGCGGCGGAACGCGGGATCGTACACGGCGGCTGGATCACGGTGCAGTCCGCCCGGACCCGCATCGAGGCTCGCGCGATGGTGACGCGGCGGTTGCGCCCGCTCCGAGTCGCGGGACGCGTGGTGCATCAGATTGGCCTCCCGTTCCACTGGGCATTCGCCGGCGAGGTCGTGGGGGACAACGCCAACGACGTCACGTCGCTGGTGGCCGACCCGAATGTCAGTATGCACGAGGCCAAGGCGTTCGCCTGCCAGGTGTATCCCGGCCGTCGGGGTGGCGCGGCCCCGCGCCCGACCAAGAGCCCGGCGCCCTGGCCGACTCGCGAGCCGGTACCGGACACGCCGAAAGCGGCCCAGCCGGAGGGACAATTCGGTGACGACTAGGGAGAAAGAGCTGGCGGGCCTGCCACCGGGTCGGGATCTGCCCCGTCGGCTGCCCGTGCTCGCCGAGCACCTCGTCGAGCCGTTCCGGCGCGGCGAGGCACCGGAGCCGAAGCAGCCCACCGGGTTCTACACCGATACGACCGTCTGCATCGGCTGCAAGGCGTGCGAGGTAGCCTGCAAGCAGTGGAACCAGCTCCCTGCCGACGGATTCGACTGGACCGGCAACAGCTACGACAACACCCGCGAGCTCTCGGCCACTTCCTGGCGGCACGTGAAGTTCATCGAGCAGCTGCCTGAGTACGACACCGACAACTCGGATCCGGGCCGCTGGCTGATGATGAGCGACGTCTGCAAGCACTGCGTCGCGGCGCCGTGTCAGCACGCCTGCCCCACCGGCGCGCTTATCTACAACGAGTTCGGCAACGTCTACATCCAGCCGGATATCTGCAACGGTTGCGCCTACTGCGTCGCGGCCTGTCCCTTCGGCGTCATCACCCGCAGCACGATCGACGGGCACGCCCACAAGTGCACCCTGTGCTACGACCGGCAAAGCGACGGCCTGGTGCCGGCGTGCGCCAAGGCCTGTCCGACGGAGTCGATCCAGTTCGGTCCGATCGACGAGCTTCGAGAGCGCGCCAGGAATCGAGTGGAAGAGCTGCACCGGCGCGGGGTCCCGGGGGCCTACCTGTACGGCGACGTGGCGGGACAGACCTACTCCGAGCTGAATTCGTTCTACCTGCTGGTCGACCGGCCTTCAGTGTACGGCCTTCCGGAAACGCCGGTGAACCCGTGGCTGACCATGCGGGGAGACTATCTCCGGGCACTGGTGGGCGGGCTGCTGTCCATCGCGGCTCTGGTTGCGGCACTGCTGCTTGGCGGTGGGCCGACATGAGGGCGCCAGAGACCACGCCGGTCGGCTACGAACACGGGCCTGTCACCAAGGCCCCGAACTGGCACGGCCTCGTGACGCTCGACATCCTGTTCAACAATCTGAGCACGGGACTGTTCCTGGCGATGGCGGTGGGTGAGCTGGTAGAGCCCGGAATCTTTCGGCCGCTGGCGGCCGTGGCGTATCCGATCGCCCTCATCCTGTTGATCGCGGACCTGGTGTGCCTGGTGCTGGACCTGGGTGATCCCTCCCGGTTTCATCACATGCTCAGGGTATGGAAGCCCAGCTCGCCGATGTCTCTGGGGACCTGGGTCCTGAGCGGATACTCCGGACCGCTGACGGTGCTCACGCTGATGAGCCTTCTGCCCGCCGAGACCGGCGGCCTGGAATGGCTACGCCGCCTCCTGCTCGTGGTCGGTTCGGCGCTCGCCCTGGGCGCGGCGGTGTACAAGGGAGTCCTCTTCAGCACCACCGCTCAGCCCGGTTGGCGCGACGCGCGCTGGCTGGGATCGTACCTGGCCAACTCCGCGCTGGTGTTGGGTGCGGCGGAGCTGCTGTTTCTGGCGATCGCGAAGGGGAAACCCGAGGCAGTCTCGCTGCTGCGTCACGCCCTGATGTTCCTGCTCGTGCTCAACCTCGTGGTGCTGGCGCTGGTCCTCGCCGATGTTCGTGCCGCGCTGGCACGTGCCCGCGCTATCCGGCTGCTCGCCGCTATCGCCGCCGTGGTCTTCCTGGGAGGGCTGCTCGCTCCGCTCGGCCTGTTGGCGCTCGGCACCTCTGTGCCGATGGTCGGGGCGGTGGTCCTGATTGTAGTGGGCGCCTTGGTAGTCCGTTCCGAGATCGTGCAGCTCCCCCACCTCCTCTCGCACGGCGCCTGAACACTTCCGTCTCACGCCGGCATGTCCGGTCCAGATGCCACACTCCGCATACCCGGGAAAAGCACCCACCCCCTGGAGGAGCCATGGCACGCTGGACACCGGATCCGACTTTCTACCCCACGGCTGCCGAGGCGATGCGCGCGCCGGCCGAGCAACTGGCGTATGTCGCGCTGCTCGGAACCGACGGCGTCACCCGCGACGCGCTGGGCGTACTGGACACCGACCCGAGCTCCCCCGGGTACGGGCAGCTCGTCGAGCAGCTCGACTTCCCGAATGCCGGCAACGAGCTCCACCATCTCGGATGGAACGCCTGCAGCTCCCACCTCTGCCCCTGGGCCTCCAATGCCCACGTGGAGCGGCGCTACCTGGTCGTGCCGGGAACCGGGTCGTCGCGCATCCACGTCGTGGACACCAAGGCCGATCCGCGCCGCCCTACGCTGGCCAAGGTCATCGAGCCGGAAGAGCTGGCGCGAAAGATCGGGTACGCGGCACCGCACACCGTCCATTGCGGGCCTGACGGCATCTACGTGAACGCGCTCGGCTCGACCGGCGGCGATGGCCCGGGCGGGCTCTTCACGCTGGATCATCAGTCCTTCGACCTCGGCGAGCGGTGGGAGCGGGACCGCGGACCGCAACACCTGGCCTACGACTTTGCCTGGCACCTGGGGCAGGACGTGATGATCTCCAGCGAATGGGGCACGCCGAACATGGTGAAGGACGGCGTGAATCCCGAGCTGCTGCTGGGCGGAAAGTACGGTCACGCGCTCCACGTCTGGGATCTGCGCAAGAGGCGCCACCTGCAGACGCTCGATCTCGGTGCCCAGCATCAGATGGTCCTGGAGCTGCGCCCGGCGCGCGACCCCCGGAAGGCATACGGCTTCGCTGGCGTGGTGATCTCGCTGGAGGATCTCTCG
>DATBSM010000182.1:0-8958 GCA_036559785.1 Gemmatimonadales bacterium | reverse complement strand
ACCGGCAACCGCGCAGACCCTTGAAGTGCTCGAGGCCGCTCGGGAGATGGGGGTGCTGATGGGGAAGGGAGGGCTCGAGGGCAACGTGCTCCGCATCAAGCCGCCACTATGCATCACGGCGGAGGACGCCGATTTCGCGGTGGACGTGCTCGACCGCGCGCTGTCGCGGGTTGGCGGGAACAAATAGCGAGCTCACCCCTTTCTTTCCCCGCCTTCGCGCCGGCGGAGGTCCGCCAGTGCCAGCACGATAGACTCCTGAGACGCCAGCAGTTCCTGCATCGCCTGGCCGGAGCTCCTGCCCGGACGCGTCGTCTCGAACTCTCCGTCGTCGAGAAACGGCCGGAGCCTCTGCCAGACCGCCTCGGGCAGCACGGTCTCCAGGTACTCCAGCGCCGTGCCTCGGAGATGCCGGTCGCCGGTGTGGAGGCTGTGAAAGGCGAGCCGGACCGTCTCGGCCGGCAGCACCAACGAGAGCAGGGTGAACAGGTGCTCCAGACTGCGGCTGGCCCGGCCTCGCAGCACCTCAACTTCCATCGGTGACGTGTCGTCGTCCGGCAGATCGATGAGCTGCCGGGTTTCCCAGATGCCGCGTTCCACAGCCATCTCCCGAAGCACCACCTCGAACACGCGCTCGCGATCGATCCGGAGCCCGGGGATCTCTCCAGCGAGATAGCTGAGCGCCCGGGCTGAACGGTAGCGGACCTCGAACCGCCGGTCGCGCATGGCCTCGAACAAGCTCTCGAATGCCTCAGGGCGGCGAGACGCGGCCAGGACGGTCACTAATCGCCTCCGGACGGCAAAGTCCTCGGCCGGATCGAGCAGGTGGCGGGCAAACACGGCGGTCTCGGTGCGGGCCACCGAACGAAGCGCTTTGATTGCCTGGGGTGCCACCTCGTCCCAGGCGAGCAGCTCGATGGCGGGCTCGACCAGGTCCGGGGTTATCGGCTGAGTTGCGAGTGCGCGCTGAATCTCCTCGGCATTCCCGCTGTCGAACGATTGCCGGAGCGGGGAGGCCGGGGCGCTGGGTACCGGATCGGGGGCTGCCGTCGGGACGACGGTAGAGACGGACGCGAACCCGGCGCGCTGCCGAATCCCGCTGAGATCGAACCCGCCGACCGTCTGGAGCAAGGCCGACCCCTCGTCCTGCAGCGGGTCGGGAACCTCTCCGGCCCGGCGTTGCAGGCTTCCCTCCAGTGCCGAGACGTAGCCCAGGTGCAGGCGGCGCGCCACCCCCAGCGCGCCCACGCCGAGTGCGACGGTGACGCCGAGCAGAATCCGGTTGGCCGCCGCTCCGGCGAGGACCAGCGCCGCTGCGATGAGGCCGCCTCCGGCGATGTCGCCCAGTCTGGCCGCGAAGACATCGATGATGAGCTTGGTCGCGCGCTTCTCTCGCGGAGCCACCGGCGTGAACAGGAGCTCGTAGGCCGCGCGAAAGATCGAGCTCCGGAGCACGACCTCTGATCCTCGCGCCAACAGTACCGACGTGAGACCGGGCACCATCAAGGCACCCACCGCGCCCAGCGATACACCAGCGGGCAGGAGTGCCGCGCTGCGCGCGATGCCGAGGCGGCCGAGAACTCGCCGGAGCGTGGTGACCTGAATGGAAATGCCGAGCAGCGCGGTGACGGTGTAGAAGACCGCGAACAGGCGGAGCAGTTCTTCGCCCGAGGCGGCTGCCAGCGACGCCTGGGCCTTGAACACGTAATCCAGCACCCCTTCGGCGGCAGAGGTGAGCGTCACCAGCAAGGCGAGCCCCATGAGATACGGGGATGCTCGAAGGATCCGGGCGGCACCCAGCTGGGGCTCATCGCCGAGGAATGGCTCCTGGCTCGGCGTCGGGTGAGTAGCGCCGTGCTCGACGCCGAGCACCAGGGAGGCGGCGATCAGATGTAGCCCCGCCAGAATCGGCAGCATGGCGGTGAGCGAGAGCGTCGCCCCGACCCGCTCAGGCAGGATGCCGCCGAGCAGGCCGCCGAGGGACCCGCCGGAGGTGATGTAGCTGATGGTGCGCCGAGCGGTGCGGGGGTCGAAGCGTTCGGTGACGATGGCCCAGAAGCCGGAGACCAGGAGGGCGCCAAGGGCCGTGAAGTGCAGGTAGAGAATGGCGGCGGCCGGACGGCGGGCCTGAACCACCAGCGCCCACTCGGCGAGGAGAAGCACCGCGCTGAGTCCGAGCAGGCGGGGGACCAGGCGGCTGGGTCGGCTCCGGGCCATGAGCCGCGCCAGCGCCACCGATACCACGGCCGACACCACCGCAGCCGCAATCACCATAGCCGGCAACGCGTCCACCCCGAAACTGGAGAGGAACAGTGCGTCCCGAGTGGCCTTTCCGGCGATCTGAAAGGTGATCATCACCGTGCCGGCGGCCGTCGCGAATGCCACGGCGGGACCGTCGGCGGTGGACAAGAATTGCCTGATCGTCACCCTTCAGGCCGACCTTGGCGCATCAGAACGCGAAGCCGCCCTGCAGATAGACCCCGGTTCGCTCCTCGCTCTGGGCGATGGCGAGCGAAATGGTGTACCCGTGCTCGAGGAATGACAGCGACACTCCCCCGCCCCCGGCCGCATGCCAGGTGTCGGATGTTTCGCCCGCGAGAAAGACCCGGCCCGCATCAGCGAGACCGAAGATTCCGATACGAGCCGGGAGGACCAGCTTGATCCTCGCGAGGGAAAGTCGAAGCTCGGTGGATCCGTAGGCCGACGCGTCGCCGGCATACCGGTTTTCCCGGCCGAGCCGCACGGTCGCAGCGCCGCCGATGAACGCTGCGTCGAAGAAGGGGTACTGTCCCCACAGCTTCCTCCCGCCCACCCGGAGTGCCAGCGTGGGGTCCAGCGGAGCGTTGATCGAGAGATACGTGACGGCCTCTCCGCGGACTTCCCCGTAAGTGCTGTCTACCCCCCAGATCGCCGGATATGCGTCCCCACCCAGCTCGAGGAGGAGTCCCTTGCGGGCGAGGGCAGGCCGGTCGCGGCTGTCGTAGCGCACGCTGAGGCCGCCACCGAGCTCCCCGAAGTTTCCGGTGCCGTAGAGATCGCCGAGTGTCGCCAGGTAGCGGTCGGGTCGGTTGTCCGTGGAAACGTATCGGAGGACCGGCCCTAGCCGCATAGTCGCCCGACTTCCCAGCGCAAACACGACCGAGGGCTGGAGACGATACGCGTCCTGAGTCACCCGATAGAACTCCGTGTTTCCCGGGGCCGGGTTGTCATTGCCGAACCCGCTGAAGGTGATCACCTCAATACCCGATGCACGTCCCAGAAGATCGAGCCGGATGCCGGAATTCTCTTTTCGGAACTCTCCCCGATACTCCACCCGGTAGCTCACGGGTCCGCTCGCAAAGGCAGCCCGAAATTCGTGGCGGCTGGCGTAGGGGTCTTTACGGAATCCATAGACCGTCAGGATACGCCCCCCTCCGATCAGAACCCCGAGATCGGGGCCATAGCTCAGAGTAGTGCTCGCCGTCCATCGCTTGCCCCAGTCGCGCTCGGGTACCGCCTCCGGGCTCGTGCGGGGTATGGTGTACGGCCGGCGGTCGACCTTGCTCCCAGAGCCCTCGGTCCGCGCCGGTGCCCCGGCATCGTCATAAAACCGCTCAGAGCCCTTTCGAGTTGAATCCACCAGCCGATCCTGCCCGTCTCCTCCCATCACCCGGAGCGTAGGACCATCGCTTCCGCCGCGTACGATCGCCCGGTCGTCTCCGCCTTCGAGAAAGAGACGCACCTCCTTGGTGGCGTGATCGAACCGGCGCCGGAAGTAGGGATCGTCGCCCTTGCCCGGCCCGGACAACGTCAGCTCCACGGTGCCATCGGGTTCCCGAGTCAGGCTGGCTTCGTCGTCGGCATCCGTGGCGTGCACATCCACCTGCTTGGCCAGCAAGTCGTAGTAACCTCGGGCGGCTTTGAGCAGATGATCCCGCCGGGATCGGAGCGCGGCGGCCAGCGTAGCTCCGGCCAGCGCGTAATGCTCCGGCGGAAGCGCTCGCACGGCCTCATTGATCACCTGGTCGCTCAGTGCCGACTGGAGCTTGATCGCCGCCGATTCCCAGACCGGCCACTCCAGCTCAACCAGGAGCCGCCGATCGAGATCGCGGCCGTTCCACGTGGCCCCGGCAAGGTAGGGATACCCGGAGCCGAAATTGGTCAGCTGGGGCGCGGTCTGGCGCGCGATACCCAGGAGGACGCCGTCGTACTTCGCGAAGGCCTGATCGCGATCCTGCGGAATTGGGACCCAGCGGCGTGGGACCGCGTTGCCAAAGCGGGCCCAGCTCCATTGGCCGATATGCCGGTCCCAGTCGCCGATCAGCAGGTCAAACAGGCGCGCGGTGAGAAAGAGACGGGCCTCCGCCCGATCGTCAGGTCCGCGCGCCATCCGGGCCAGCAGCGAGTCGGAGTCGATGATCTCCGCCGCGCCGCCCCAATGCGCCGGGACGCTCCGCGAGCCGCCCACCCGGTCCTCCAGAAATCCCATGAGCCCGGCAAACTCGGGTCGGAACTCTCCCAACAGGGAGTCGTCGGGAAGGACGTATAATCGCGACTTCCCGTAGAGAACCCCGGCTGCATCGAGCAGTGGACCGACCACGAGCGGTGCGGTGGGGAGGGCTGAGCTGGTCTGGTCGCGGACCACGTCACCGGCGACTGTGGAACGGAGCTCTGCCGGCAGGGTGGCCGAGGGATCCTTGTCCACCGATCGGAAGAAGAATTCACGTCCGTCGCGCGCCACCAGGAGCAGCGACTTGGTCTGCAGCCCACCGCCTTTCGACACTGCCTTGAGGCCGCCGCCGAAGGTCCGGAGGTCGAGGACCGGTACGGATACTGGTGTAGACCAGAGCGAGCGATATTCCGGGCCGAACAGGAAGCGGTGCAGCCCGCTGGCCTGATAACGAGGTCCGGCGGCCTGGAGTTTCCGTTCCTGAGGGGCGCTATCCGGCTCTTGTCCGGCGAGCCGGGTTCCAGGGGAGGCCATCAGCACCACCCCGATCACTGTCGCTCTGGTAGCATTCATTACGCCTCACTCCACTGCGGTCGAGAAGACCTCGCGGCTTCCACCCTCGGCATCCACCTGCAGGACGGCCAGCCGAGCCCGCCCCGCCTTCGGCACATCGAGCCGGGCGAACCCGCTAGCTCGCCTGGCGAACAGAGTCCCACGCAGCGGCACGGCTTTCCCGCTGTGTCCGTAGATACCGGCGCCGCTCACCAGCTCCATCCGCGCCGACCCACCCGACATCACCTGAAGGTTGTGCTCGTGCCCCGCCGCGTACAGCGCAGGCGGTGAGGCTGCCATCGCCCGGCGAAACGCCGCAATGAGGCGCTGGTACGCCCGCGACGGGATGTCCTGACTGGATATACCCTGCTGCCGCGCGGCTGGATACAGCGAGCCAATCCAGGGGAGCGGTATCCAGAGCCAGGGCTTGATCGCCGTCAAGGGAAAGAGGTGATCCTTTAGTTCAAAGTGCCCGCCATGCTCGCCCCCCGAGCGCAGCGGATGATGCTCCGCCATGACGACGAGCCGGCCGCCGGCGCCGGTCAGTGCCGTCCGCAGGGAATCCACAATCTCCTGCTCCGCGTCGGCTACACAGCTGGAGTCGGGATCTCTGGGCTTGGGTCCCGGATGCAGCCACCACTGGGTGTCGAGTAGTATCAGCCGCAGCCGCGCCCCGATGTCCACCACACTGGGGCCGGGGCAGCCACCGCCGGGCCGAAACAATACCCTTCCGGCGCCCACCGAATCGACGAACAGTTCCTGCCGCTTGATCGCCTGCCATCCGTCCACACCGTGCTTGGCCCAATCGTGATTCCCCGGGACCAGGTACCCACGCGCGCCGGTCGAAGTGACGGCCTCCACCTGCGCCGTAAGATGGCGCTCGGCCTCACGTCTGCCGGGCTGGCCCGGTGCGGGCAGTCCCCGCGGATAGGCGTTGTCTCCCAGGAAGACCACCAGCCGCTCGGAGTGGCGGGAGGCGAGATCCCGCCGCAACGCCAGGAGCACCGGCTCGCCGGCGGAATCGGGCTCACCCGCGTCGCCGATGAGATACACGCTCACCGCAACTTCTTCCGCCGGGATCATGGGCACCGGAACGACCGGCGGTGGTTGATGCCCCGCGCAGGCCAGCGCACCCGCGAGCGCCAGGGCGCTCCAGCGTCCGATCACCGGGCTGCTACGTCGCCCTCGAGCGCCTTCGATTTCCGGGCGTACTCGCGGCCGACGGCGACAGCGAGGAGCAGCCAGATCCCAGCGAGCACCAGATTAACTCTGGCAAAGCCCGAGGTCCCCAGACCGAGCATGGTGACACCGACAAAGACGAGCGCCGCGGACATCACGTCACCCGCGCGCCAGAAAAATGAGTCTATGACTTGTTTGGCCTTGTACTTCTCATCTCGGCTCGTGGGGAGGAACAAGACGTTGCGCACCGTATTCTGAATCGAGTAGTCGGTGGCATTCTCCGCGATCTTCACCGCGCGCACCAGCGCCAGAATCGGTGCGAAGGCCAGCAGGGTGTAGCCGGTCAGCGCGATGAGGGGCAGTACGAGGATAGCTGCCTTCACGCCAAAGTACTTCAGGATGCGGGAGACAACGAAGAGCTGAACCAGAAGCCCAATCACGTTGACTATGAGAAAGAACTCGGAATAGAAGTGCGCGATATACTCCGGAACCGCCAGTCCACCAGCTGTGCCCGAGCTGACCGCAGCCTCGGCCGCCTCCGCGACGGTGCGGCCCAGGATGTACTCACCGGTGGTGTTGACCCAGTTGACGATCAGCATCAGCAGCGCGATGAGCAGCAGATACCGGCTGGCGAACACGAGGCGAAAGGTGCCCGGTCGGCTGGTAGGGCCGATGCCAGGCAATGACACCGTGAGCTGCTGGCTGTCCTCCATGGCCTGGATCTGGTATTCCCCGGTGGCCGCCGGTATTTCGGCTGTGGTCAAGTGAGGCGGAAGATGGGTCTCGTGTCTGGCTCTCTCTCGAGCATCAACCACATTGCTGACCGCTGCCGCGACGACGAGGAGTGCCGCCGCAACCAGCAGCGCCTGGGATACGCCGACCAGAGGAATAATCCAGCTGGCGAGGATACTGCCCACGACCGCACCGAGAGACATGCCGAAGGCGACAATGACGAACAGTCGTTCACCCTGCTCCTTGGTGTAGAGATCGTTGGCGAACGACCAGAACTGCGCCACGATCATCAGGCTGAAGATTCCTACCCAGAGGAAAAAGACGACGCCCACGGGCACATTCGCCTTGGTGAGCGCGTAGAAGGCGACCAGGCACAGCACGAAGAATGCGGTGACCGCATTGAGTAGCCCGCGTCGTGGCAGCCGATCTGCCAGAAGCCCATAGGCCGGTACCAAACCGAGCAGCATGATCGCCTGACCGGCGGCAGCGTACGACTTCACCTCGGCACCCTCACTCGACAGGATGAGTGCCTCTCGCAAGGGTTTGATGATGTAGTACGCTGCGAGCAGGAGAAAGATGTTGAGCGTGAGGAGAAGCGCGGTACCCGCTTCGCCTGGTTTAACGTCGGTGAACAGGCTCAAGGCGCGATCCAGTGGACCGGCACGTTCCCTTGTCCCGGTCCGGGCCTGGCTTCGCGCTGTCACTCGTGGTCCCCCCAACCGCTCCTGGCACTCATACCCGCCCGGCGCCTACAGGAGGCGCGGGCGTGTCCACCGACTCCCACATCGCGTCCATCGTCTTGGTCAGCATCTTCTGGTCTACATCGGCCGGCTCGGTGCGGACCGACGCGGGGTGGTGCCGGTCCCACCAACGGTGGGCCTGTTCCTCGGTCCACGGGGCGGAAACGGCGGTGGCGAGCCGGCGCGAAAGCTCGCCCGCCGTCTGGGGGCGGTCCTCGGGAAGTTTCGCGAGGCAGGCCAGGATGATGCTGTCCAGCTCGGCGGGAATATCCAGCTCGCTGCGCTGAGAAGGCGGCACCGGGGTGGCGTTGGCGTGCTGATACATCAGCTGGATGGCATTGGGTGCCTGGAATACCAGTCGCCCGGTCAGCAACCAGTACCCTACGCAGCCCAGGGTGTAGATGTCCACCCGATGATCGGCTACCCGATCGCCTCGTACCATCTCCGGAGCGATGTAGGCCGGCGTGCCCGTGGTGCTGTCGGGCGCGGTCAGGAGCGTCGCCTCGCGCGCGCCATCGTCCACGGCCTTTACCAGGCCGAAGTCCAGCACCTTCACAAAATCCACCTCGAGACCGAGGCGGCAGGCAAAGATGTTTGATGGCTTGATGTCCCGATGGACCAGGCCACGGATGTGCGCCTCTTCCAATGACGCGCAGGCTTGCCGAAGGATGTGCACCACCCGCTCCGGGGGAAGCGAGCCGAAACGCTCCACCAGCGTTTCCAGGTCGAGGCCGTCCAGGAGCTCCATCACGAGGAAAAATGTTCCGTCGTTCGCGACGCCGAAATCGTACAGACTTATCGTGTGTGGCGACCGGAGCGATGCTGCCGCCTCGGCCTCCCGCCGGAACCGCTCGACGATCACCCGGGCGGCCGCGGGTGAGCTGGAGCCGAGAATCTCCGGCCGGATCAGCTTCACGGCGGCCGGACGGGCCAACATCTGGTGGGTAGCTCGGAACACCTCGCCCATCCCACCACGGCCGAGCGGCTCCTCCAGCCGATAGCTGCCGAGCTCGCGTGCCCGCCTCACCTGTTGGCCCAGCTGATGAATGATCTTCACCGGTATGACGCTCATGAAGGCACAGACGTAGTTGGGCAGAAAGGCCCAGGTCAAATAGAACGGGGTGAGATTGACCTGGACCCCGCGGAGATGACTGAAGTAGAGCCCGAGAGGCTCGGTGGAGGCCGCCAGCAGCGACGTCAGCAGCGTCTTCCTCGGAGTGTTCGGCACGATCGCCGGATAGAACAGGATTGGGATGCAGACCCAGGAGACCCGGGGGCTGATCGGCACCGGCGCCCAGTGGCTGAGGACGGACACCAGCAGGCACTGGA
>DATBSM010000181.1:0-21798 GCA_036559785.1 Gemmatimonadales bacterium | reverse complement strand
TGAGAGGTGAGGATGAGAAACCTTCTTCCCATTCTCAGTTCATCCTTCTCACTGCATACTTCTCACGCCTTTCATGAAGCGTGACTTCGAGTACATCGTTCTCGGCCTGGGCGGCTTCGGCAGCGCTGCCGCGTACTGGCTCTCCAAACGTGCCGGCGCCGAAGTGCTTGGGCTGGAGCAGTTCGAGCTAGGGCACGTTCGGGGTGAGTCGCAGGATCATTCCCGTATCATCCGGCTCTCCTACCACACCCCTGCCTACGTCGAGCTCGCCAAACACGCCTTCCGCGCCTGGGCTCAGCTGGAGAAGGATTCGGGCGAGCAGATCGTGCTCAAGACCGGCGGGCTCGACTTTGCTCCCCGGGTCAGCGCGATTCCGCTTGCCAACTACTCGGGCAGCATGGATGCGGCGGGCGTGAGTTACGAGGCGCTGGATGCCGACGAGATCATGCGCCGCTGGCCGGCCTTTCGGCTTACCGATGACATTCACGGACTCTTCCAACCAGAGAGCGGGATCGCCATGGCGGCCCGGGGCAATGCCGCGCACCAGCGGGTGGCGCGGGAGCTCGGCGCCACCCTGCGGGAGCGTGCGCCGGTGGAAGCGATCCGGCCGCTAGAGGGCGAGATCGAGATCGAAGCGGGTGGAGTGCAGTACCGCTGCCGACGGTTGGTGATCGCGGCCGGCTCCTGGTCCAACCGGGCACTGGCCCCGTTCGGAGTGCAGCTCCCACTGACGGTAACCCAGGAGCAGGTGACCTATTTCGCCACTCCCCGCCCAGCGGACTTTCAGCCCGGCCGCTTCCCCATCTGGATCTGGATGGACGATCCCTGCTTCTACGGCCTCCCCATCTTCGGCGAGCAGGGGCCGAAGGTGGGACAGGATGCTGGAGGAAAGGAGGTCACCGCCGATACCCGGACCTTCGTCCCGGACCAGGACGCCCTCCGCCGGGTGCAGGACTTTCTGGGGAAGTACATTCCCGGCGCGCTTGGACCCATCATTTACACCAAGACCTGTCTGTACACGCTCACCCCGGACCGCGACTTCGTGCTCGATGCGGTTCCGGGACATCCGAACGTCGTGGTGGCCATCGGCGGCGGTCACGGATTCAAGTTCGCCTCGCTGGTGGGCCGCACCTTGTCTGAACTGTCCATCGACGGCAGCACCGCGCGCAACGTTCAGCCGTTCCGACTCGATCGGGCCATTCTGCAGCTGGCGAATCCTCCCAAGAATTACATGGTGTGACGGAGGAACCGGCGCGGCTCCAGCGGGCGATGGGGTTCCGCGATCTGGTGCTGTTCTACCTGGTCACCGGCTTCACCGTGCGTTGGATCGGCACCGCTGCCGCCGCGGGGCCGAGCGCGATCGTCATCTGGCTGACGGCATGCCTCGCGTTCTATGTCCCCCTCATGTTCACCGTTCTGGAGCTCTCGTCCCGGTATCCCAATGAGGGGGGCTGCTACGTGTGGAGCAAGCGGGCCTTCGGGGACTTCGCCGGGTTCATCACCGGATGGACCTATTGGACCTGTAACCTGCCGTACTTCCCCGGCCTCTTCTACTTCACCGCGGCAGCGGCACTCTTCATTGGCGGCCCCAGGTGGCAGGGTCTGGCGGAGCGTCCGCTGTACTTCATCGCGTTCTCCCTCCTGGGGCTAGCGCTCGCGGCGGGGCTCAACGTTCGCGGCCTGGCCGTTGGCAAGTGGCTTCACAACCTGGGCGCTGTCGGGCTCTGGGTGCCCGGCATCCTGCTGATGGGCCTGGGTCTCGCTGCATGGCTTCGGTTCGGCTCAGCCACCCGGTTCACCCTCGAGACCATGGTTCCCAGCACGCGACTCAAGGACATCGTTTTCTGGTCCACCATTGCCTTCTCTTTGAGCGGCCTGGAGAGCGCCTCGATGATGGGCGACGAGATCGAGAACCCGCGCCGAAACATTCCGCGAGCCCTGCTGCTGGCGGGAGCGCTGATCACGACGCTCTATGTACTCGGTACCGTGGCGATGCTCGTGGCGTTGCCGGCCACGGACATTCTGCACCTGCAAGGCTTCATGAAGGCCATTGCAACGGTGAGCGATCGTCTGGGTGTGGGACAGCTGGTCCCACTGATCGCGCTGCTGATCGTGCTGGGAGGGCTAGGGCAGGCTGGGGCATGGTTTGCAGCGGGGGGTCGCCTCCCGTTTGTGGCCGGTCTCGACCGCTTCCTTCCCCCGGTTTTCGGAAAGATCCACCCGCGCTACGGCTCACCCCATGTCAGCCTGATCACGCAAGCGGGGGTTGCGGCGCTGTTCATTCTGCTGGGTCAGGCGGGCACCACGGTGAAGGGCGCATATGACGCGCTGGTCAGCATGGCCATCATTTCCTACTTCATCCCCTACCTCTTCATGTTCGCCTCGATGATCCGGCTCCAACGGGAGCCTGCCGGTCCAGAGGTCATTCGGGTGCCTGGAGGCAGCCCGGCCGCCATTGCGCTCGCCGGCCTCGGCTTCAGCGTGACGAGCATCTCGATCGGACTTGCCCTGATTCCGGCCGCGGACGAGCCGAACAAGGTGCTCGCGGTCACCAAGGTCGCCGGCCTCACGATTCTCCTGGTTGCGGGCGGCGCGCTGGTCTACTTCCTCGGCACTCGGAGGGGACATGTCCGCGGTTGATTCCCGCCTGGCTGACCTCGACCGCGCTCGCTGGCGGATGGCTCTGACCCTCACGGGCGCCACGGTCTTGCTCTACTTCGGGTTCATCGCCCTGGTGGCGTTCGGGCGCCCGATCCTCGCGGTACAGGTGGTGCCTGGACTCAGCCTGGGGATCCTGCTCGGGGCGCTCGTGATCGTGGCCTCGTGGGTTCTCACCTGGATCTACGTCAGATGGGCTAACACCGTCTACGATCCGCAGGTTCGAGCACTGCTGGAGTCCGGCCGATGACGCAAGGCGCAGCTACCGCCATCGGGCAACCCAACGCCGTGGCCATGGCGTTCTTCTTCGTCTTCATCAGCATCACCCTCGCCATCACGTTCTGGGCGGCCAGGCGAACCCGCACTACCGAGCACTTTTATGCCGCCGGCCGGACGATCAGCGCCGGGCAGAACGGCTTTGCCCTGGCGGGCGACTACATGAGCGCGGCGTCCTTTCTCGGGATCGCCGGTCTGGTCTCCACCACCGGGTTCGATGGACTGATCTATTCGACCGGCTGGCTGGTCGGTTGGCCGGTGGTGCTCTTCCTGATTGCCGAGCCGCTCCGGAACCTGGGCCGGTACACCTTTGCCGACGTGGTGGCCATGCGGATGCGCCAGACGCCGGTGCGGATCGCGGCAGCGCTCGGCACGCTGGCGACGGTGACCCTCTATCTCATCGCCCAGATGGTTGGTGCCGGCGGGCTGATCCGCCTCATGTTCGGCTTCAGCTACGAGCATGCCATCATCCTGGTTGGCATCGTCATGATCGGGTACGTGCTCTTCGGCGGTATGATCGCAACTACTTGGGTCCAGATTGTCAAAGCGGTCCTGCTCATGAGCGGTGCGCTGCTGTTGGCGCTGCTGGTGCTGCTGCGATTCCATATGAGCCCTGTCGCCTTGTTCGCGGCCGCGGCCGAGCGCTATGGAGACGGCGTGCTGGCCCCGGGCAAGCTGGTGTCGAACCCGCTCGACGCGGTCTCGCTGGGCATCGCCCTGATGTTTGGCACCGCCGGACTGCCCCATATCCTGATGCGGTTCTACACCGTACCGGACGCCCGGGCGGCCCGCACCTCGGTCTTCATTGCCACCGGTCTCATCGGGCTCTTCTATCTGCTGACCTTCATCCTGGGCTTCGGGGCGATGGTGCTGATAGGCCCGGAGACGATCAAGGCAGTGGACAAAGGCGGCAACATGGCCGCTCCCCTGCTGGCCGAGCTGCTCGGGGGAACTCCATTCCTCGGATTTATCGCCGCGGTGGCGTTCGCCACCATTCTGGCTGTGGTGGCCGGCCTGACGCTCTCAGGTGCCGCGGCCCTGTCGCATGATCTCTGGGTCAGCGTCGTGCGCAAAGGGCGCGCGGATGCGCGAGAGCAGTTGCGCGTCGCCCGCATGGCCACCCTGGCGCTGGGTGTCGTGGCGGTCGGACTGGGCATCACCTTCAAGGGACAGAACGTGGCCTTTATGGTGTCGCTGGCATTCGCCATCGCGGCGAGTGCTAATTTTCCTGCCCTCGTGCTGGCGATCTTCTGGAGGCGCTACACGACTGCCGGAGCGGTGACCAGCATGGCCACAGGGACACTTGCCACCCTCACTCTGATCTATCTGTCGCCCACCATTCAGGTGGATATCCTGGGGCAAGGGCACGCGTGGTTCCCGCTCAAGAACCCGGCCCTCGTCACCCTGCCGCTCTCGTTCCTCGCCGGGATCCTGGTATCGCTTCTGGCCCCTGAACCCGGGGCATCGGCCGGATTCACCCGGCTCGAGCGCCAGACCCATCTGGGAACTGCGGCCGAGTGAGCCCCCGGGCCGTGGCGTTACCCAGGGTAGCGTTGCTCGGCGTCTGCTACGACGGCAGCTCCTCGTACATGCGAGGCACCGCGGGAGCCCCGCCCGTTATCCGGGAGGCGCTTTGGTCCGAAGCGGGGAATCCATGGACCGAGCTCGGCATCGATCTCAGTGCCGCCGCGTTGGATGATGAGGGCGACGTGGCCCTGGCTGCGGACGAGGATCCCGCACAGGTTCGGCGCGCCATCGAGGCGGCGGTCAAGGGAGTAGCGGAATCCGCCCGGCGACCACTTGTGCTCGGCGGCGATCACTCGATAACCTATCCAATCCTGCGCGGCTTTCGGCCGTTCCATCCTCGGCTCAGCATCCTCCACTTCGATGCCCACGGAGACCTCTGGGATGAGTTTCAGGGCGACCGGTATTCCCACGCCTGCCCGTTCGCCCGGATCATGGAGGAAGGATTGACCGACCGGCTGGTCCAGGTGGGTATCCGCACGATGACCGGGCACCAGCGAGAGCAAGTAAAGCGGTTTGGGGTGGAGGTCATCGAGATGAAGGACTGGCGCGACGGGATGAAGCTCGAGTTCGACACGCCGGTCTACGTGTCGTTCGACCTCGACGTAATCGAGCCTGGGCTGGCGCCGGGCATATCCCACCGTGAGGCGGGTGGCTTCTCGGTGCGCCAGGCGCTTGCGGTGGTACAGTCGCTTACGGCACCCGTGGTCGGTGCCGACTTCGTGGAGTTCAATCCGGCCGCCGATCGGACCGGTGTCACTGCGGTGGTCAGCGCCAAGCTGGTCAAGGAACTGGCCGCCCGCATGCTCGTGGAGACTCGATGACCCATCTTATCCGCCGGCTCGCCGGGTTGGAGGAGATGCGCTAGCGGTGCCCTAACGCCTTCAGCACCTCCCGATCGAACTGAACCGAGAGACTCTCGCGCTTGGAGTACGGCCCCGGCTGGTAGACCCGGGACTGAACCCCGAGCTGGCTCTGCTCGCAGATGTGCCAGTCCTGGCGGTTGGTCATGTCCCAGAACGCGATCCCGTCTTCCGGGTCGTGAGCGGGGTTGTTCAGCGTGTCTGGATGAAAGAGCCAGGAACAGAAGATTCTGGTGCGATCTGGTGCCTCGGGCCATAAGGTGTGGAACATCACGTAGTCGGGATGCAGGCTGAGCAGCAGGTTGGGAAAGACGGCGTAGTAGTAGACCCGGTTCAGGTCTTCATCCGGCAGGTCGCCCACCATGACCCCGCATGACCGGCCGCTCATGGTCAGGCTCTGGTGACCTTCGTTGATCACCATGAACCCTCCAGTCACCGGGCCGTTCACCAGATCGTTCTCCCCGCTGGTGGGCGGAGTGAGCTTGGCAAGGGGAGGGTGTACCGGACCGCAGTGATAGCACTCGGAGTAATTTTGGAAGAGCAGCTTCCAGTTGGCCTTCACCTCGTATTCGATGGTGCGGGCCACCGCGAGATTTGACATGTTGAATCGGTCAAATCGGCCGATGAGCGATTGGTACGCCTGAGCGAAGGGCTCGGGATCCTCCGCCAGGTTGATGAAGAGAAATCCTTCCCAGCTCTGTATGCTGACACAATGCAGTGGATAATCCGCTTTGGCAAAGCCCTCGATCTCGGACGCCGAGGGTGCGCCGATGAGGCGCCCATCCAGGGCATAGGTCCACGCATGATACGGACACTGAATGCTCTCGGAAAACCGGCCAGTGTGCTCCTCACAGAGGCGGGTTCCGCGGTGCCGGCAGACGTTATAATAGGCTCGTAGAGTGCCGCCCTGATCCCGCAGCACGATGATGCTCTCGGTACCGACCTGCTGAACGAAATAGTCCCCTGGTCCCGCAATGCGGTCTTCTCGCCCCACACACAGCCATCGGCGGGTGAAGATCCGTTCGCTTTCCTCGGCGAAGATCTCCGGAGCAACGTAGTAGCGGCGGGGCAGGGTCTTGGCCCCATCAATGGCAATCTGGGTGGTCTTGACGAACGATGTCACGCTTCGGGCTCGGCTGAAGTGGAATACTTGAATAATGGCCCCCGACCCAGCCGGATGGAAGATCGAGGTTGACGGGGATTACACCCCGTCGGTGACCCAGGATGTGGACGATCGGTGCCGGCAAGGCCTACAATACGCCGGATGAAACGTCCCTGTGCTCTTTTACCTAGACGGAGGTAACTGTATGGCGAACAGGTCGATGGCACGCGCCCAGTGGGCACTGGCGCTCGCTCTGGTCCTGCCGACGGCGGGGTGCGTGGCTGCGGCCGCCGCCGCAGGCGCCGGGGCGGGAATCTATCTCACCAGCCGGGGTGCCGAATCCCTGGTTGACAACTCGATCGACAAGGTTGCCGATCGGGCCCGGGCGGTCATGAATGAGGAAGGAATTGTGCCCGACGCGTCCAGCACCGAAAAGGGCGGCGACAAGCGTGAGTTGAAGGGCAAGAAGGGCGACCTCGATGTGACGGTCGAAATGGAGCGGAAGAGCGCGACCAGTACGCGGGTCGAAGTCACCGCCCGCAAGAACCTGGCAGAGTGGGACAAGGAATACGCCCAGCAGCTGTTGTCTCGGATCGTTGAGAAGAGCTAAAGAAGAGTCAGGAGTCGGGAGTCGGGAGTCGATCCAGACTTCCGACTCGGGACTCTCACCCCCTTCTATTCGTTCCGGGAGCTGGCGGCGTTCGACCGTGCCTTCCAGTCCCAGAATCTCACCCGCTTGGAGTCTTCCACTCATGCGACGTAATAGTGTTGGTGCCTTCGGCCTGCTTCTGGCCGCGAGCCCGCTGGCCGCCCAGGAAAATCCGTTTGCATTTACCGGTGGCTCTGTGAAGTCGGCATACATCGTCTACGATCTGGTCGGCAATGAAAAGCAGCCCAAGGGTTCCAGCTTCGAGATCGGAGTGACTCCCGACCGGATGATAGTCCGGGCGAAGTATCCGGTCGACATGGGCGGCAAGAAGGACACGCTAGGTATCATTGCCGTCACTACCCGGGACTCGCAGTACACCGTCACCAGCATGCAGGGGAAGCCGGATGGTGAAGTCAGCCCGCTCCTGCGGCCCCACCTGGCACGGGAGTACGCAGGCCTCAATGCCGCGGCCAAGGCGCGGTTTCGCGAGAACCTGAAGCTCGCCGTCCAGACCGGCGGGTCCAGCGATGCCGAGCAGTACATCACGCTGGTCGGAGACAAGGTCGGGTCCGAGACCGTGGCCGGTTACAAGTGCGATGTCTACAAGGCTAAGAAGGTGACAATGTGCGTCATGCCCCAGTCGCCTGGCGTGATGCTCAAGTGGGCGAGTGAAGAGAACGGTGTGGACATGGTGGCCAGGAAGGTCACGCTCAATGGCCCGATTCCTCCCGCTGCCAGCGTGCTTCCGAAGGGGCTGAAGTGGAGGAAAAAGGCCGTGGACGACGCAGATTTTATCTCTAATGTCTGGATGCTCAAGAAGCAGACCGATCCCGCGGCCGTGCCGGCGGCCACCCAAGCTCGATTTGTGGTGGGCTATCTGGCCACCCCGGAAGCCACTGCCGAGTTTCGCGCCATGCAGGGTCCTCCTGAGGATGAAGCGGCCGGCGAGGATGAGGCAGCCGGCGACGAGAGCGGTAGCTAGGTCAGTTCATCGCGCGACGATAATACCCCGGCATTCGCCGAACCCGATCCGGGCGGTGCCGGGCCGCTCGCAGTAGCCCCGCATGATCACCTCGTCTTCATCCTCCAGAAATTTCCGGGTCTCGCCGTTCGGGAGCGCCAGCGGCTCGGCGCCACGCGTGGTGAGCTCGAGCAGGCATCCGCGCGCATCCTTCGAGGAACCCGAGATCGTTCCGGTTGCGAAGAGGTCACCGGGCAAGAGATTGCAGCCGTTGCTGGTGTGGTGGGTAAGCATCTGTGCCAGAGTCCAATACAAGTCCGTCATCCGGCTCCGGCTCACCCGCTGGGCCGGCACGCCCGCGGCCCGCATACCCGCCGTACGGAGGGACACTTCCACGGTGATGTCGATTCCACCACGCGCCCGATTGGCAGGAGAGTCCAGGTAGGGGAGCGGTGCTGGATCGCCGCGAGGTCGCTCGAACGCCGGAGCGCGGAATGGTTCGAGGGCCTCGAGGGTGACCACCCACGGTGAAACCGTGGTAGCGAAGTTCTTGGACAGGAAAGGCCCAAGGGGCTGGTATTCCCAGGTCTGGATGTCGCGCGCCGACCAATCATTCACCAGACACAGGCCGAAGAGGTGGTTTTCAGCCTCCGCGATCGGCACCGGCCGTCCCAGTGCGTTACCCGGACCCACGAAGCACCCAACCTCCATCTCATAGTCCAGCGCGCGGCTCGCCGCGAACACGGGAGTCTCGGCGTTCGGGTCCTTGAGCTGCCCGTGTGGCCGGCGCACCGCTGTGCCACTCGGAACGATGGATGAGGCCCTCCCATGGTATCCAATGGGCACCCACTTGTAGTTCGGCAGCAACGGATTGTCGGGCCGGAACATGCTCCCCACGTTGGAAGCGTGATACACCGACGCATAGAAGTCGGTGTAATCTCCGACCTGAGCCGGTACGAGCAGCTCGGCCTCGGCCGTCGGAATCAGGGTCTTCTCCGCACGCTGCCGATCAGCGCGGTACGGTTTCGAGTCGGAGGCAAGGAACCGACTGATCTGAAGCCGGAGTGCCGCCCAGTGATCCGGACCCAGCGCCATGAGCCGGTTGAGTGACGCGCCGGCGCCGGCCCGCGCGGCCTCTGCCGCCAGGCCGGTAAGCCCCGCCATATCGGTGCACGCGGCCAGATCGAGAATCTGATCCCCGATCGCCACGCCGACGGTCGGCGTACTGCTCGCGTCCTGCCGCCGAAACACGCCGAAGGGCAGGTTTTGAATGGGGAAATCGGCATGCCCCTGGGCTGATTCGACCCAGGAGGAGCGCCGGGGATCGTGAGTCTCGTTCACCCGTGCCGAGCCTCCGCGCCCAGCAGGTGAAGAGCCTCGAGGTCGCCGATGGGCTCGGTAAAGGAGCAGGAGCCGAACGAGACTACCCCTTGGCGGCGGGCGGCGCGCAAGCCATCGAGGTCGAGCCGGTAGCCTTCCCAGGCCACCCCGCTCTCATCGAGCTGAAGAGCCTCCGGCGATCCCTCCTCCAACAGCCGGGCGGCATCAATTTCCGGTATCCCGGCTCTGAGGAACGCGGTGGCGAGAAAGAGATTGAGAAAGCCGAACATGGCGCCGGCCGGACTGTCGGAGGCATAGGTGAGTCGATACTCCCCCCGAAGTGGATGATGCAACCCGGCTGTGGCCTTGAAGGGCAGAGCGGCCTGAACCGAGCCGCGCAGGAATCGAGTCAGGTGGCTGGTAGTGGGGAAAGCATCTCTCGTGACCCCACCGGTGCGAACCTTTGCCCGCCCGCCCAAGCTGTGAATCGCGCCAAGGAGGTTGCGGGGGTCGGGGTCCAGGGGGACCTCGATATAAGCTTGCAGGGTGCCCGGGATCCGGTGCATGATATCCTCGATGTCGCGCACCGAGGTAGCTTTTACTTCGATGGTGTCCGCGACAAAGGGCCCGTCCGACTGGGTCTGATGACGGTTGAACTCGGCCACCAGCCCGAGGTCCTGGACCAGGTCGGGCCCGGCGACCAGCGCCAGGCGCCAGGAAGGCTTGAGTCGACTTGCCGGCATCAACCTCGCCGCCGCCTCGAGCTCGCCGAGGCGGGCAACCGGCACCACGAAGCGCCCCAGCGCCCAGGCTGCTGGCTCGGCCCGGTAGCGGGCATAGTTTTCTACCGCCGTGGCCATGTCGAGGCCCGCCGGGGGAAAGAGACCGGCGTAGTCGATACTCTCGGCAAGCAGGGCTCGAATCGCGTTCATAATGCAGGGATAATAGCACGAAAGGCTACCGCCTCATGACCACCGCCACCATCCATCCCGCTATCGCCAGCGTCAACCCAGCCACCGGCCGGGTTGTCCGCTCCTTCACTCCCCTGTCGGAGGCCGAGCTCGAGGCGCGCATCCAGCGCTCCGTCGATACCTACCGCCGATACCGCCGGACCCCGGTGGCGGAGCGCGCCCGACTGCTTCTCAAATCCGCCGAGATCCTCGAGGCAGAGAAAGAGAAGTTCGGCCAGCTCATGGTACTCGAGATGGGCAAGACCATGAAGGCCGCCGTCGAGGAGGCGGCAAAGTGCGCCTGGGGCTGTCGCTACTATGCCGAGAACGCGGAGCGCTTCCTGGCGGATGATGTGGTCCAGACCAATGCCACTCGCAGCTACGTCACCTACCAGCCCATCGGGCCTATTCTGGCGGTGATGCCGTGGAATTTCCCTTTCTGGCAGGTCTTTCGCTTCGCGGTCCCCGCTCTCGCGGCTGGTAACGTCGCTCTGCTCAAGCACGCCTCCAACGTACCGCAGTGCGCCCTGGCCATCGAGGAGATCTTTCACCGCGCCGGGTTTCCCGAGGGGTGTTTCCAGACCCTGCTCATCGAGACGGAGCATGTCCGCCAGGTCATCGAGGATCCACGGGTGATGGCCGTGACGCTCACCGGGAGCACCGGTGCGGGAAGTGCCGTCGCCGGCACCGCGGGAAAACAGATCAAGAAGTCCGTGCTCGAGCTGGGCGGAAGCGACCCGTTCATCGTGATGCCAAGTGCCGATCTCGAGGCGGCGTCCCGCACAGCCGTTAAGGCCCGTACCATCAACAACGGGCAGTCCTGCATCGCAGCCAAGCGCTTTATCGTGGTGGGGGCCATCGCAGACGAGTTTGAGCGCCGGCTGGTGGCGGGAATGCGCGCCCTGGTCGTAGGGGACCCGATGGATCCGGCTACCGACGTTGGACCGCTGGCAAACGAAGCCCAGGTAAAGACGCTGACCGATCAAGTGGAGCGGTCGGTTCGAGCCGGGGCCAGGCTGCTCACCGGCGGCCACCCGCTCGACCGGCCAGGGTATTACTTCGCGCCAGGGGTGCTGACCAACATCAGTACGGATTCCCCCGCGTATCGTGAGGAGGTCTTCGGGCCGATTGCGCTGCTCTTCCGCGCGCGCGACATCGATGAAGCGATTCAGATTGCCAACGATTCACCCTTCGGGTTGGGGTCCAGCGCCTGGACCACCGACGAGCGGGAGCGAGACCGCTTTATCGGCGATCTCGAAACCGGGATGGTGTTCATCAACGGCATGGTGGCATCCGACCCGAGACTTCCCTTCGGCGGGGTCAAGCAGTCCGGCTATGGCCGGGAGCTCGGTGTGTACGGGATGCGGGAATTTGTGAACATCAAGACGGTCTGGATCAACGACGCAGGCGGGGAAACCCCGAATCGGTTGGCGAACTCTGAGTAGCCGACCTATCGAAGCGGCTTTTCAGGCAGCCCGAACACGGTAAGGCCGCGCTCCGTGGTGACGGCGATCCGCTGGTGCCCGTCCACCAGAAACGTGATCGGAGGTCCCAGGTAGGCGTCGTCCACCTGCTGACGCCAGAGCGTGGCCCCGGTTTCGGCATCGAGTGCATTGAGCCAGCCCTCGGCGTCCCCGAAGAAGACCAGGCCTCCCTCAGTGGCCAGAGCGCCGCTGTACCTCAGGTGGCGGGGAGTCTTTCGCTGCCAACGGATCTTTCCGGTGTTCACATCGATGGCTGTGACGGTCCCGAACGTCTCCTTCCCGGGGATCGTCTTGAAGATCGTGTTGGTGAAGGCCTCCCCGTCTTTCTGGGCAGAGTCGAGCACAAAGAGCATCGGGACGTAGCTCCCCAGCACGTAGAGGAGACCGGTCGCGCGGGAATAGGCGAGCGGCGGCCAATTGTTACCGCCTCGGTCCCCCGGCGAGGCCAAGGTGCCCGCCCGGGTGGGGGTGGGAAATACGTTCTTCTGCGGGATGAAGGGGTCGCTCCGGCGGATTGGCCTGCCGGTGCGCCGGTCGAGGAAGTAGACCCAGCCGGTCTTGCCGGCTTGACCTACCGCCGGAACGGTGCTGTCTCCGGCTACAACGTCGAAGAGCACCGGCGGACTCGAGGCATCGTAATCCCAGAGGTTATGAGGCACCATCTGGTAGTACCACCTCATCTTGCCGGTGACGATGTCGATAGCGATCAGCGAAGTGCTGTACAGGTTATCGCCCGGCGGTAGGACTCCCTCTACCCCGGATGGATTGCCGGTACCCACCACGAGCACACCGAGCTCAGGATCATACGCGGGGGTGGCCCAAACCGGAGCTCCACCCTGGCGCCAGGCGTCGGCGTAGCGCGCGCTGTCGCGTTTTTCCTGGACGATGTTGCGGGGGAGCCGGTCGCCGTCTGGCGTCGTCAGACTCCAGCGTCCGTACCACCCTCCCTCGTCAGGGGAGGGTACGGTCCAGAAGCGCCAGATTCGCTTGCCGGTTCCCGCATCGTAGGCGTCTACGAATCCGCGGATTCCGAACTCGCCTCCGCTGGCTCCCACGATGATCTTCCCACCGGCGGCCAGCGGCGCCATCGTGAACGAATAGCCTCTTGCGGGGTCCGCCGCCTTCACCTCCCATTCCACGGATCCATCGCGCCGATCCAGTGCGATCACCCGCGCGTCGGTGGTAGCGAGGTACACCCGGTCGCCGTAGATGGCCACTCCGCGATTCACCACCCCACAGCAGAGTGCCATGGCGCCGAGCTTAGGGTGGTAGCGCCAGTATTCCCGGCCGGTTCGCGTGTCTAACGCGATCACGGAGTTGTCCGCATCGGTGTAGATGAGCAGATGGTCGAGGACTACCGGCGTGCTTTCCATCCGGCCGCCCGAGCCCTTGGGCAACAAGCGGAGCTTGTGCTGCCAGAGCTTCTCCAGGCGCGGCACCGAATGGCGGTCGATCTCCACCACCGTGGCGTACCGCTGATTGCTCCATTCCCTGCCGTGGGTAAGCCACCCCCCGTCGGCCCCTCGAGCGCCTCCGAGGAGCTCGTCGGTCACGGTCCGGCTGGAGACCGGCTGTCGGCGGGAGGTATGGGCGGCAAACGCAGCAGCGCCGGCACCGACCAGGAGTGCGGCGAGGAGCAGCCTTGAGCGTCTTGTCATCGTGTCACGAGTCTACCGGCGTGCCGATCTCGCACGCAAGCCTCGACGAGACGATGCCCTTTTCTTGATAGCCTTGGAAATCTTCTTGCCGGCCACCTTGGCCTTTTTCTTCAGAGCCTTGCCGACGGCCTTTGCCTTGCGTCGCACTCGAGGATCCTCTGCGGCCTTCTTGATTGCCTTCTCAAGCAACGCGGCTGCTGCCATCGCAGCGGCTGTCTTGACCAGGCTCTTCTGCTTGCGCGCCATGGAATCTCTCCAGAAAGTAGGGTTTCTATAAATCTCGCATTCGCGGCGCTGGCCGGACGTGAGGACTGTCACACGACTCGGGTTGCACGGTCCGTCGCAGCCTGTAGCCCATAGCTAATAGCCTTCGTAAACGGTATCCTCTCGCCATGACGCTGCGCGGATTGTGGGCAGTTCTCAAGCGTGCGGTTGCCGGGTGGTGGAACGACAACGTCCCCCACCTGGGCGCCGCACTATCCTATTACACCCTCTTCTCGCTGGCCCCGATTCTCGTCGTGGCCATAGCCATCGCGGGTCTGGTCTTCGGCGCCGAGGCGGTGCGGGGGGAGATCGTTGGCCAGATAGACGGGCTCGTCGGGCAGGATGGCGCCAGAGCGGTGCAAGCCATGCTGGAGGGGGCTGCGAAGCCGTCGTCCAGCGTCCCCGCAACCATCATCGGTGTCATCACATTCTTCCTGGGGGCGACCAGCGCGTTTCTGGAGCTGCAGACGGCGCTCAACGCTATCTGGCGGGTCAAGCCCAAGGTGAGCAGCAGCTTTCTTCAATCGCTGGTGATCGACCGCCTTATCTCATTCGGCCTGGTGGTCGGGGTCGGCTTTCTGATGCTCACGTCGCTGCTGGTGAGCGCGGGCCTGGCGGCCCTGCACACCTACATGGGAGAGACCTTTCCGGGCGGAGCAGTCCTCTGGGAGGCGGTGAATGTGATCGTCTCCCTGGGCGTCATCAGCGTTCTGTTCGCCACGGTCTTCAAGGTGCTGCCGGACGTAGAGCTGGCTTGGAGCGACGTGTGGGTCGGCGGGTTGGTGACGGCTGGACTCTTTACCGTGGGTAAGCTGCTGATCGGGCTCTACCTGGGGACCAGTGCCCTGGCTTCCACCTACGGGGCGGCAGCCTCGGTCATCGTTCTGCTGGTGTGGGTCTACTACTCGGCCCAGATCATCCTGCTCGGCGCGGAGTTTACCCGGGAATACGTCAAGGAGTTCGGCCGCCGCCCGCCTCCTTCCGATTTCGCCACCAAGGATCCGGCCCCGCCGCTGGGGGGAAAGACGGGAAGGGCGGGAAGGGCGGGAAAGACGGGAAAGTCGGGATAGCTCGTAATCCGGGTAGCCGGTACGTTCCCGTCCTTCCCGTCCTTCCCGTCCTTCCCGTCCTTCCCGTTACCGATTCGCTCGGCCCATGAACTTCTCGCCCTCCGAAGGGGTAAAGGCCCGCATCCGCTCGAGCAGGGGAACCGGGCTCGACTCCACGATGATGGCGTTTCGGTGCGCCTCGGTCAGGAAGCCTTCGCGTACCGCGTGGTCGAGGAACCCGGTAAGCCCGTCGAAGTAGCCCTCGACGTTGAGGATGCCCGAGGGCTTGGCGTGAATCCCGAGTTGCCCCCACGTGAGAATCTCGAAGAAGCCTTCTAGGGTCCCGATTCCGCCGGGGAGGGCAATGAACCCATCCGACAGGTCGGCCATCTGCGATTTGCGCTGATGCATCGAGGCGACGACGATGAGGTTGCGAATGCCGGTGTGCGCCTCCTCTTTTTCGACCAGTTGCTGGGGGATGACCCCGGTGACATGGCCGCCATGCTCCTGGACTGAGTCTGCCAGCTGGCCCATGATGCCCACGCTCGCTCCGCCATATACCAGCTCGATCCCCTCCGCTGCCAGGACCTGCCCGAGTTGGCGCGCAGCGGCGCCGTATGCGGGTCGCGATCCAGGGTTGGTGCCGCAGAACACGCAGATGCGGTTCATCTGTCGATCGCCTCCCATCGCGGTTGCCTCTGGGCGGTATTGGGGTGTTCGTTTAGAGCTAGGAGCCAGCGCTAATTGATCGTCAACCAGAAGCCGAGCTCCCAGCTCCAAGCTCCTGGCTGATTAATAATACGGAGATCGCAAATGCAAAGGCGTACGCTGGGCCGAGAAGGGTTGACGGTAACATCCCTGGGCCTGGGTTGCATGGGAATGTCGGAATTTTATGCCGGTCGAGACGACGAGGAGTCGATCGCGACCATCCACCGGGCCCTGCATCTAGGTATCGACTTCCTCGATACCGCGGATATGTACGGCCCGTTCACCAATGAGCGCCTGGTGGGCCGGGCCATCCGGGGACGCCGGGACAGTGTGGTGCTCGCCACAAAATTCGGGAACCAGCGCGGCGAAGACGGCAGCTTCCTCGGCGTGAACGGACGGCCGGACTATGTGCGAAAGTCCTGCGACGGATCGCTGCAGCGTCTGGGGGTGGACCACATCGATCTATACTACCAACACCGGGTGGATCGCACCGTTCCGATTGAGGAGACGGTCGGGGCCATGGCCGATCTGGTGCGGGCCGGGAAAGTCCGCTACCTGGGTCTTTCCGAGGCCGCTCCCGCCACCATCCGCAGAGCCAACCAGGAGTGCCCTATCAGCGCCCTTCAGACCGAGTATTCACTCTGGACGCGCGATCCTGAGGATGACGTCCTGCCGCTCTGCCGCGAGCTCGGCATCGGCTTCGTGGCCTACAGCCCGCTTGGCCGGGGCTTTCTCACCGGCCGGTTCCGCACCTTCGAAGATCTCCCGGAGGGCGATTACCGGCGCAACTCGCCCCGCTTTCAGGGGGAGAACTTTCAGAAGAACCTCGATCTCGTCGACCGGGTGGCAGAGATCGCCAAACGGAAACACTGTACTCCGGCCCAGCTTGCCCTCGCCTGGCTGCTGGCCCAGGGGGACGACATCGTCCCCATCCCGGGCACCAAGCAGCGGCGGTATCTGGAGGAGAACATCCGATCGCTCGACCTTGAGCTGACGCCGGCCGACCTCGAGGAGATCGAGGAAGTTGCACCGAAGGGCGCCACCGCGGGCGCCAGGTACCATGAGGCGGGGATGAAAACCATCAACGGTTGACCATCCCGGGCTACCCCCTGGCCCTGCTGGAGATTCCCGTGCTTCGAAGACGAGCAGTCCTTCCATTGGTGGTCCTAGGACTTGTTCCACTGCTGTTTGGCCTGATTTGGTGGTCGAGTCCCGGCCAACCGGACGCCACTGTTGCCGCTTGGTTCGAGGAGTATCCGGGACACGCGCCGCTCCCGCCCAAGGAAGTAGAGCAGCTGACCCTGGGGGTTTGGAAACAGCTCTCGACGAGCGTACCCCTCCAGCTCTCAGAGGAACTCGAGAGGGATCACCAGTCACGCCTCATATTCGTCTCGGCTCAAGGCAGCGACGGGGTGACGCGAGTATCGCTGGGCCGCGGGCGCGGTGTTGGCACCGCCCTGCGTGATGCTCTCCGCAGGCTGCCGCGGCCGACCTCGATCGCGGCCGTAAAACTGGATCTGGTCCGCCGCACTTCCAGGCTCGCCAGTATGGGCGTGGATTCACCGCTTAATACCGACTTCGGCAATCTGGGTCTGGCCTATGATGCTTCCCCTCTCGTCGCCCTGCTTCCCGATGAGATTGTAGCTGCGGGCTTGCTCGATTCCACCGGCGTGTTGGATCGTGAACGCACTGCGGATTATCTGAGGATTTCCCGGGGCCCGGCCGATACCATGCGCCCTGTTGAGCGAAGGGCGGCCCATGCGTACACAATTGGCACCCAGAGTGCCTTCTTTGATGGCACGAGCTATCACCCGCTCTACCGCGGGCATCGAAGTTATAGTGAACTCACTCCTTCCCTCCTACTCGAAGCAGCCAGGCTGGGCGGAGCGTACTTGACGCGTTCAGTCGATGGACAGGGCAGGTTTGCCTACCTCTACGATGCTGCCCGAGACCAGCACTCTGAAGAGTACAATGTGCTTCGTCATGCGGGCGCGGTATACGCCATGCTGGAACTCTTTGAGGTTACTCAGGACCAAGCCCTACTCGAGGTGGCCGCGCGAGCGATTGACTATCTCGTTTCGCAGATCAGGCCGTGTAGGTTAGACGCAGGGAGCTACCACTGCCTTGTCGAGAACGACGAGATCAAGGTCGGGGGGCAGGGCCTTGCTCTGCTGGCGCTCTCTACCTACGGCCGCATCACCGGAAGCAAGAAGCATCTTGGCGTAATGAAGGGTCTTGCAGGCTGGCTCGCCAAGCTTCAAGGGCCAGACGGCAACTTTCGGGCTCATAAGGTGATGTTCGTCTCGGGTGCTCTGACTCCTTTTCAGTCGCTGTACTACCCCGGTGAGGCAATCTTTGGTCTGACCGCGCTCTATGAGATTGATGGGAACCCTCGCTGGCTGGCCGTGGCGAGGCGGCTTGCTCGATATGTCGTAGACGTTCGCGACCGAGGCGTAGCGACTGAGCAACTGCCGAACGATCACTGGTTCCTCTACGGCATCGAGCGCCTCTATCGGCAGCACAAGGATCCGGTACTTCTCGATCATGCGATGAAGCTCGCGGCGGCAATTGTCGGCGCACAGAATCGCGCTCCGCGGTTTCCGGATTGGCTGGGTAGTTACTACGTGCCTCCACGCTCTACTCCCGCGGCGACGCGGTCGGAGGGCATGGTGGCTGCGTACCATCTGGCCGAGGATTTTGTCGGAGCGCCGCGGGCAGCGGAGATGCTCGCCAACATTTGCCTGGCCACACGTTTTCAACTTGCCACCCAGATCCGGGAAGAGAATATGATGTATCTCCCGAACCCCAGGCGGGCGCTGGGGGGATTCCGCGGAGCCTTCGACAACTACGAGATCCGGATCGACTACGTGCAGCACAATATCTCGGCATTACTCGGCCTGCGAGAGATATTGCTTGCAAAGGCTCGATCCAAGACCGCGCTCGCACCGCCTAGGCCTGGAGGTCACTCCTCGGCTCGGAGATAGCCTCGACGATGCGGCCCACCTCCCGGTCGCTGGCGGCGCCGTCCTCGCGGGCAATGTCTGCCTGGGCGACAATCCCAACGAGCAGGCCATCGACATCGACGACCGGAACCCGGCGCACCTGCTGGTCGATCATGACCTGCCGCACATCCTCGACTTCGTCTTCCGGCAGGGAAGAGATGGGGTCGCTGGTCAGCAGGTCACGCACCCGGGTGTTGGGGCCGAGGCCCGCCGCCAGGCCTCGGATAGCCAGATCGCGGTCGGTCACCGTCCCCACCAGACGATTGGTGGCGGTGCTCTCAACCACAGGGATAGAGCCACAGTCATTATCGCGCATGAGGATCGCCACCTCTTGGGCGCTGCAGTCCGGGGTGCAGCTGACGGGGTTCGGGGTCATGATCTGCTTTACTCTCACTGTCGCCTCCAGGTTGTTAGATCCTCCCAATCTGGGCGCCCGCTGCGGCCGTGCTGTGACCTGCGTAACTTTCCGGTGCGATGGATTACTGGTGAGCTGCCGGTGCTGGGTTCCCATTGTTCTTGGAGCGAGTCTGGATGAGCCTACCCGGCGAGGTCCTTCAGGGTATCCTGGCGCGCGGAGCCTTGGCGCTGTTGCGGGTGTACCTTGGAGTGGTCTTCCTCATCGCGTCGCTGCCCAAGCTGCAGAAGGACTTCACACCTGGCCTAACCGGCTTCGTGCAGCAGGTCGGGCTACAGCGAGGACACCCCTTCTACCAACAGTTCCTCGAGCAGGTTGTACTGCCTAACGCGGCATTCTTCGCTGCAGTGGTCACCGGGTCAGAGCTGTTCGTCGGCGTGACCCTGATTATGGGGCTGATGACTCGCTTCTCCTCCTCGGTGGCGCTGATCCTGGCCCTGAATTACATGCTCGCTAAAGGCGCATGGTTCTGGACCCCCTCCAGCAACGATGCCGCCTTTGCCGCCATTGCCCTCGCCCTGCTCATTGGGGCCGCCGGGCGAACGTTGGGGCTGGACTCTTTCCTGGCCCGTCGCTGGCCCCGGTCGCCGTTTTGGTAGGCTAGTGGCTATTAGCCATGGCTAAGGGCAACCCGAATACGAGCGACCCTCCCGCCACGGGGAGGGCCGCTTTGCATTTCGAGCCAGCCAATAGCCCATAGCCAGTAGTCTCTTATGCGAGCCCCAGCACGTCCAGCATGAACGCGTATTTGAACGCGATCTCGCGTAGAAAATCGAAGCGGCCTGAGGCCCCCCCGTGCCCCGCTCCCATGTTGGTGCGCAGAAGGAGCCTGGCGCCGTTGGTCTTGGTGGCCCGCAGCTTTGCGGTCCACTTGGCGGGCTCCCAGTAGGCCACCCGGGGGTCGTTGAGCCCCGCCGTCACCAGCATGTGGGGATAATCCTTCGCCTCGATGTTGTCGTACGGGGAGTAGGAGCGGATGTAGTCATAGGCTGTCTGCTCGTTCGGATTCCCCCACTCGTCGTACTCGATGACGGTGAGGGGAAGGGAGGCATCGAGCATGGTGTTCACCACGTCCACGAACGGCACCTCTGCCAGTACGACCCGGAAGAGGTCGGGCCTCAGATTGGTCACGGCGCCCATCAGCAGGCCGCCGGCGCTTCCACCGTTAATGGCCAGCCGATCCGCGGAGGTGTAGCCGGCTCCGATCAGGTGCTCTGCGCTGGCGATGAAATCGGTGAAGGTGCTGCGCTTGTTCAGCAGCTTGCCCCCTTCATACCAGGACCGCCCCATCTCTTCTCCCCCACGGACGTGGGCGATGGCCACCACAAAGCCACGATCGAGGAGGCTCAGCGTGTTCGAGGAGAATGAGGGGTCGTAGCTCAGCCCATACGCTCCGTAGCCGTTGAGGAGGAGCGGCCGCCCTCCATCCAGCTGGAGGGGAGCCTGGTAGACCAGGGAGATCGGCACTCGCTCGCCATCGGCAGCAGTAGCAAACACCCGCTCGCTGCGGTAACGCGACGGATCGTATCCTCCGAGCACGTCGGTCTGCTTGCGCACCATCCAGTTACGCTCCCGCATATCGTACTCGATCACCGAGGTGGGCGTCACCAGCGAGGTATAGGCGAAGCGGAGGAGCGTGGTCTCGAACTCCGGGTTTTCGTGGGCACCAAAGGTGTACACCGGCTCTGGGAAGAGAACGAGGTGCTCTTCGTTGGTCGCCAGATCGACTACCCGGATCTGGCGCAGGCCTGCTTGCCGTTCGTACACGACCAGATGGGATCGAAACGCGTCGGTCTCGTCCAGCTTGATGTCCGGCCGGTAGGGCAAGACGGGCGACCAGTTGGCTTTCGAGGGGCTGGACACCGGGGTCTGGACCAGCCGAAAGTTTGGCGCGGAGTCATTCGTAGTGATGAAGAAGCGCTCATCGTGGTGCTCGACGCTGTACTCGACACCGGGTTCCCGTGGCTGGACGACGCGAAACTCGCTCTCCGGCTCGTCGGCATCCAGGTAGCGGACCTCGGATGTGGAGTGGCTCGTGATGTCGAGAAGCAGGTACCGGCGGCTTCGGGTGCGATTGATGTCCAGAAAGAACGACTCATCCGGTTCGAAGTACACCAGTACGTCTGTGGTTGGACTGGCCCCGACCGTGTGGCGGTAGAGCTGACAGGGGCGGTGAGCATGATCCAGTAGCGTGTAGAAGAGCGTGCGACTGTCGTTGGCCCAGGTGACCCCTGCCGAGGTGTTCCCAATGCTCTCTGCCAACAAGCGACCGGTGCTCAAGTCCTTGATGTAGAGCGTGAACTCCTCGGATCCCGAGGTATCGACCGAGTAGGCGAGGAGCCGATGGTCCGGGCTCACCTCCCTGACGCCGATCTTGAAGTACGCGTGGTCGGCGGCCAGGGGATTCTGGTCGAGCAGGACTTCCTCCGGAGCCTCCAGACTCCCCTGCTTCCGGCAGAAGATGGGGTACTGCCCACCGGTCTCGGTCCGCGTGTAGTAGAGGTAGTCGTCCATACGCTCGGGCACCGACAGATCGGTCTCCCTGATCCTCCCCCGCATTTCCTGGTAGAGCTGCTCCTGGAGTGCCTCCGTGTGCTTCATGACCGCGCCAGTGTATCGATTCTCCGCTTCGAGATAGGCGATGACCTCCGGGTCGTTCCGATCGCGGAGCCAGAAATAATCATCGCTTCGGGTCTCACCATGAAGCGCATGGACCCGCGGCTCAACTCGGGCGACCGGCGGAATGAGATCAGCCATCAGACGGGGGGGTCGATCGTTCTCGTATTCGATCGGGGTGGCGGAGGGACGGTAGATTGACGTCAATTTACGATTGGGGTTGGAAGACATTGCGGTTTTTCTGTCCTTGGCAACTGAAGGTCCACCGGGCAGGTGTTAAGTAAGTGGACCCAAAGTAG
>DATBSM010000180.1:0-23282 GCA_036559785.1 Gemmatimonadales bacterium | reverse complement strand
CCTTACCGCCTTACCGCCTTACCGCGGAAACGCCTCGGGGAGCCCTCCATCTACAGTAAGAATATCCCCGGTGGTAAACCGGAACCGGTCGCTCGCCAGCAGCACCGCCACGTCCGCCACCGCTTCCGGCGGAATCAGGGTGGCGCCCATCAGGTTCCGGCTCCGGTACACCGCCAGCTGCTCCTCCTCGGACACCCCGCGAGCCACTGCCCGTTCCCGTACGAACTGAAGGAACAGCGGAGTTTCGATCTGGTCGGCGTTGATGGCGTTCACCCGGATCCCGTCGCCACCGAGCTCCACCGCCGCCACCCTCAGCGCCTGGAGCAGCGCGGCCTTGCTGCCGCCATAGGCTACGGCGTCCCGTCCCGGCACCAGTGCCGCCTTGGAGACCGAGGCCACGATCGAGCCACCGAGCCCCTGGCGGCGCATCACGCTCGCTGCCCGGCCGATGGCCGCCACCGCACCCAGATAGTGGACTTCCAGCTGGTGCTGCAAGTCCTCCCGCCGGATCTCGGTGACGGGAGCAAAGCGGGGCGGCATTCCGGCGGTATAGAACAGGCAGTCGAGCCCTCCAAACTCCAGCACCGTCTGCCGGAACAAGGCGTCCAGGCTCGCGTCCTCCCGCACGTCCACTGCCGCAGAGACCATGCGCCCGGGAAACTTCGCGGACACCTCGGCCGCCACCGCCTGTGACATCTCGCCGTCCAGGTCCGCCACCACAACGTGGGCGCCCTCCTCGGCAAAGCGCCGTGCGGCGGCCCGGCCGATGCCGCTGCCTCCGCCGATGATCACCACCACATGGCGGGGCAGCAGCTTGCCGGCGCGCTCTCTCGCCACCTGCTCCTCCACCTTCCGGCGCTCCAGCGGCCAGTGCTCGAACTCGAACACATCGGCCTCGGGAATGAACTCGAAGCGGTCTACCGCCTCCGCGTTGGCGATGACCTCGAGCACTGCCCGGTAACACAGGTTGGCCGTCACGGCATTGCGCTTGTCGGTGAAGGCGGTGATGAGGCCGAGCCCGGGGGCCAGCACAACCTTGGCCCAGTCGTCGAGCGGGCGCTCCCCTGCCCTGGCGTACCGCTCGTGATAGACCTGGTACTCGGCGCGGGCGGCGGCGAGCTGACTCCGAGTCTGGTCCCCGATCTGATCGGGCGATGCCTTGATATCCACGTCGAGCCAGACCGGCAGCCGCCCCGCGCGCAGCAGATGTTCCGGCGTCGCCATTCCCCGGCTCACCAGCTCCGGCATCCCCTTCCCCGCCAGGGCGGCCAGCAGGTCGTCGGCATCGTCATAGTGGAGGATGACCCGATCGGGCTTACTGAGGACCCCGCGTATCACCGGCAAGACCGTCTCCGCTAAGCGGTGGCGATTTTCCGTGGGGGCGAGCGGGGGTTTCTTCGACCACCCGTCCGCCCGTCCGCCCGTCCGCCTGTTCTTGAGGTACTCGTCCATCCGGGCGGTAACCCTGACTAGCCGGCCGTAACACTCTTCGGCATCGTCTCCCCAAACCACCAGTCCATGATGCGCGAGTACGAGGCCAATTGAGTTGTCAGGCAGCTGGCCGCCTGTCCGCCTGTCCGCCTGTCCGACGAGCCGCCCAACCGCCCGAGCCAGCGGAAAGCCGGGACGAACATACGGCATGTACAGGATGCGTCCTTCGAACAGCTCGCCTATCACCCGCTCGGCGACGTCATCCCTGACGTTGGTCAGGCTCATGGTGGCGACGTCGTGGGTGTGGGCGATCACCCGCTGCGGCAACAGCGCGTGCAGGGGGGTCTCCACGCTGGGCGCCGGGCCCTCAGCCAGCATGCAGCCGGCCATGAACCGCATCATCTCGGCGTCGGTGATCGAGCCCCCCTCTCGGAGCGCGCCCAGCCGGCTCAGCGAAAGCCGGGTGAAGCCTTCGCGGGTAATGGTCCTGAGATCGGTTCCGCTTCCCTTTACCAGGAGTGTGTCCCCCACCTTGGTGGAGGTGTTGCCTCCTCCCGGCTGGACCAGCCGGGTGTCCTGGCCCATCAGGTTGGAGAGATGGACCAGCTGGTCCAGCGGATCGGCGCCAACACTGCCGGCCGCCCACCCGTGGGACCCCCGCGCGGAGGGTTTGGTGTCTGTCATGGAGGGGAAGATGGGAGGTCGAGGCCTCCAGCGGGAGGCGGAAGGACACCAAAAGGGGTGCCCAGGAGGCACCCCAATGGCTACAGCCGGACTGGAAAGGTTCCTAGTTCTTGTATGACGAGAGATTCTTGGCCGCCGCCGTGCTGTCGGCCCTCAGCTGGGTGCCTACCTGTTGAGCAGAGGCCAGGAGCTGCCGGATCGTTACCAGGTTGTTCTCGGCTTGACTCCGCACCTGGGCCGAGTGCGCAGCACGACCATCCTTCTGAAAGGCCTTCACGTAATACTGGTTGTTGTTGATCAGCATGGTCGTATAGGCCCGATCGAAATCCGCTCGAGGTGTCGCTTCAACGCGCTGGGCCTTCTTCAGGTGCCAGGGCCCTATCCCCGGGGTCAGTTTCACGCCGTGACGGGCCGCGAGGGCGAGCCACTGGTTCTGCATGGCGGTGTGCTCGCTGGCGATCCGGGCGGCCAAACGCCGGATGTCGCTGCGGGTGGAGTTCTTCTCTGCGAACTGTGCCAGTCGTATTTCCAGGGCGTTGCTCTGCACGGCTTCGACGAGGAACGGCCTGTCCTTCGTGGCGTCCTTACGCTCCTGCTCACTCGCCACCGGGGTGTTCTGGTTACCGGGGAGAGTCGGATTCGCAACCGGGACGTTGGAAGGCTGGTTCGGGGTGCTGGTGGCAACCGCTGGGGCCGCGCCAACCTGGCCCGCCACCTGAACGGCCATAGTCAGGTGCTGCCGCAGGACCGGCAGACCACCGGTCAGGAGCTGCCGCACCTGGCTGGATCGAGCCGAATTGGCGGCACTCTGGAAATAGCTCACGTCATCCTGGTGGTGCCCAACCATGCTCCGCATGTATTCCTGATCGAGCTGCGTTCCGGACATCTTGTCCAGCCGCTTCACCTCTTCGACCTGAGGCTCCGTCTTGCCCAGGCCGACCCTGAACGGCTGGCCGTTTTGTCCCACCAGGGCGTTCAGCTGCTCGTGCATGTTGAGGTGATCGGTGCGCATCCGCTCGGCGAATGCCTTGACGCTGGCATTGGGGCTCTTCTTCCGTGCGATCTCAGCGAGGCGGAGCTCCAGCAGGTTCCTGGTGGTCACTTCACGCACGATATCGGCGTCGGCGTCTACACTGGTGCTTTCCTGGGCCTGCAGCGTCGATAACCCTCCGGTTCCTAGAGTCATTAGTAGCGCACCGGCTGCCATGGCCGTGAGTCTTCGTATTGACATTGGGGCTCCTTTTCGGGGACTCATATACCGTATCGTCTTGCGAATGCACCTGTTGGCTGTGGCCTTACTGGCCTAAGAGCATACAGCGCCGGCGCCTGGAGGGATGTGACCGTGGGCACGGACGGGCAAACTCGCGACTGCCACTGGCGACTTACGACTGGCAACAGTCTATTGGAAAACCTCCTTCGATCCGAGGTGGAGCGTGGTCAGCCGAAAGCCGAAGTCCCGGTCTGGAAAGCGTCGCCCGGTCTCCCGCCAGCTGTCCGAGCAGGCCGACAGGATTCTGGAGGATGCGCTTCAGCGGGAGCGCGAGTACCAGCGGCTGGGCATGATGAGCGTCACGATCTCCCGGGCCGAGCTGATCCGCAAGTTGAGCGGGAAGAGCGCGCATTCGCCGTTCCTGACCCAGATCAGCCGGAGCAACGCGGTGCGGGGCGCCACGTTCCTGCTCAACTTCGGGCTGATGAACCCGGATCCGTTCCCCTATGACGAGCTGAACCTGGGATTGTGTTATTGCTGGTCGGATGCCGGCGGGCTGACCGACCCCGGCTCCACGCTGCTTCGTGCCGACCCGGCGATCGGCGTCCGACAGGTGGCCATCGGGACGCTCAACTCTTCCGCGATGCCGTACTATCTGGCCTCCCTCTGCGACATTCCCGCGACGTTCCGCACGGGCCCGGCCGACGTGAACTGGTTCCTCTACCAGCCGGATGCCTTCGCTGCGGCGGTGCTGTTGTCGAGGGGGACGATGCGGGTGGTGGTGACGTAGAGCCGGAGCCGATACCCTAAGTCAACAGAGCTACCAGTGCCTCCGGCGCCATGCGGGTCTCCCACCAGAGCCTCGCATCCTCCCGGGTCCAGGCCGACTCCGCCGCGCACTCGCCCAGTTGATCGCTCAGCTCACGCGCTGTTCCGGGGCGGTCGGTCGGCTTCTTCGCCAGGCAGGCCAGGACCACCCGGTCGAGGGCAGGAGAAACATCGAAGCTGCTGTGTTTGGAAGGCGGGGCAGGCTCGGAGGAGACGTGGCGAGCCACGATCTGCATAGCGCTGTCGCCGGTAAACACGTATCGCCCGGTCAACATCCAGTAGGCGACGCAGCCCAGCGCGTAGATATCGGTTCGCTGATCCACCGGCTCCCCCAATGCGCTTTCAGGTGAGAGATAGGCCGGGGTGCCGGTGACGCTGTGCGGCGCGGTGAGGCCCGGCTCCAAGCGCTCACCTCCCTGGCTCTTCACCAGCCCGAAGTCGAGCACCTTCACCCAATCGGAGTACTCTCCCAGCCGGCAGACCTGGATGTTGCCCGGCTTGATGTCCCGGTGCACCAGTCCCCGCTGGTGCGCTTCGGCCAGCGACTCGCATGCCTGGCGCAGCAGGTAGATCACCCGGGCGGGCGGGAGCGGGCCGTGCTTCGACACCAGCGTCTGGAGGTCCATCCCGTTGAGCAGCTCCATGACGTAGTAGAACGTCCCGTCGCTGGTGACCCCAAAATCGTAGAGGTGGATGGTGTGCGGCGACCGAAGCATCGCCGCCGCCTGCGCCTCGCGCCGGAACCGCTGCACCAGGACATCGCCCTGCGCTTTCGTCATCGCCCCCAGGACATCGGGCTTGATCAGCTTGATCGCCGCTGGTCGAGCCAGGAACCGGTGGGTCGCCTGCCACACCTCGCCCATCCCGCCGGCGCCGATGCGGTCTCCCAGGACATAACTCCCCATCTCGCGGGCCTTGCGTACCTCACGCCCGAGACCGCGGATGATGTGAGAGATCAGCGGGGCGATCAGGGCGCAGAGATAGCTGGGGAACGCGTTGATGAGCACGACATCGATTCCCGGGATCTCCTGTCCTGCTGCCTTCCAGATCAGGGCGCCGACCGGGTCCATAGATGCGGCCAGCAGTGCCGTGACCAGCGTCTTGCGCGGGGTGCTGGGGATGACAGCCGAGAAGAGGAGAATGACGATCGCGATCCAGGAGATGCCCATGGGCATGTTGTAGGCCCAGTCGAGAATCCCAATGGAGAGCGCGATAAGTACTTCGTACACCAGGCCGAGGTTCAGTAGAAAACCCGGATCGCGGCGGGCTCGCCGGCTGTACCACCAGAGCCCGAGCGAGGCAGGAATCTCTATCGCCCCCATGACGTTGAACAAGCGGAGGATCGCCACGTCCGGCATCTTGACCGGCGCTGGCTGGATCACATGCGCCATGAGGAGGTTTGCGATCCAGAGGCCGGCGATGATCAGACACGCAATCCCCAGACGGCGGGAGGCCTGGCGCAGCAGATCCTCGGGCAGCGTCTGCCGACCTTCAGTTGTCGGAGGCGGGCTGCCGATCTCGGTTTGGATGAGCTGGGCGCTGGGCGCTGGGAGCTGGGAGTCGATCGCCATGAGATGTGCGAAGGGTACGGGGCTTACGGCCCCGCCGGAAGGCGGTGCTTGAGGCAAGCTTCGGCCCGAGATGAGCGCGGGGGGGTGCCGACCCAGGAGGTTTAAGTTGCAGACTCGGCATTGCACCAATCCACTCGAGGCATTTGACCGTATGTATGATGGATGACCAACGGCGGGCGTCGCCCCGCCCCACAGGCCACTCCATTTTCAGGCCAAGCACGCGTGCATGAAGACCAGGATCGGATCCTTCTCCGTCGCATGGCCGACGGGGACGAGTCGGCACTGGCCGCGCTATATGACGGCTGGGCGGAGCGCGTCCACACGCTCGCCTCGTGGATCCTGAAGGATCCTGATGAGGCCGACGACGTCGTAGAGGAGACCTTTTGGCAGGCCTGGCGTACGGCCAGCCGGTACGACAGTAAGCGCGGCGCGGGGTCCACCTGGTTGATCATGATCGCCCGCAGTCGCGCACTCGACCGGCTTCGGGCTCGCCGCCGGTGGGCCGACTGGAGTGACGCGCCGGGCAACGTTGGGATCCTGAGAGAGACGACCGCAGGGCTGAGCGCAATGGCACCCGACATGCACTCGGAAAGCGTGGAGCGCCAGGCGGCGCTGGCGGCGGCGCTGGAGGGGCTCCCGCCTGATCAGCGCCGAGTCGTCGACCTGGCCTTCTTCGGAGGCCTGTCGCACTCCGAGATCGCGGAGGAGACGGCCGAGCCGCTGGGCACGGTAAAGACCAGAATCAGGTTGGCGATGCAGAAGCTCCGGCAGCGTTTGGCATTCCTGCGCGAGGAGGGGCCATGAGCCAGGGACTGCGGCACGAGGAGATAGAGGAGATGCTGCCGGCGGCGGCCCTCGAAATGCTGGAGGGTGCCGAGCTGGAGCGGCTCCAGGCGCACATGGCCGGATGCCCCGGCTGCATGCAACTCCTCCGGCAGTACCGCGATGCCGCAGCGGGTCTCGCGCTCCAGGTTCCGGCCCGCTCGATGGATCCGGCACGCTCAGCAGCGATCCGGAACCGTCTCCTGGCCCGGGTGCGGGCGGGTCAGGAGACGCAGACCACTCGGGCCCCGCGGGTGGACCGGTGGCTGGGGTGGATGGTGGCGGCGGGGCTGGCGGGCATCCTGCTGGTGCACCACTCGGTGCACCAGACGGTTAATTACGGATGGTTGCTGGCGGGAGTGCTCACGTTCGTCCTGATTGGCGTCGGCGTCTACGCCCGCAAGCAGCATCGCCGGGCCACGGAGCTACAACAGCGGCTGGGACGGGACCGAAGCAACCTTTAGCGCCGATCCGACATCCTAGGGTTATAACCAACCAGCCTAGGAGGTGCGCCATCCCATTGGAGGCATTCCCCACCATCCCGGCGTCGTTGGAGGCGGCCCCTCCGGCGACGCCGGTTCCTCTTCTGCACTACACTACGATGAACGGACTCGCGATGGCGAGGACCTGTTCCATCGTCAACGGCTCGTCGAAGGCTTCCGTTACCGCGTTGCTCGTGGGGAGACCGTTGGTCGCTTCTTCACCGGCATACACCGCCGCAATGGCGGCGTTGTCGGTCACATTCCCCGTGATCCACCCCTTCTGACCCCGGAGCCGGCGTACCTCGGAAGCGTGCCGGGCTTCGACCGAATGAATCCGCAACGCAGTCGTCAGGATCGTGTTGTCCGACATCAGCGCCGCGGCCTGGCCCTTGTAGGCCCGCACGCCGGCGTCCTCGAACGCCTGTGACAGCAGCTGGAAAGTGGGATAATCGTTGAACGGGTCGAGCGTGGCGCCGGCCGTGAAGTCGAAGGTCGGCTTGGCCACCGCGCTGGCTCCGAGTACGCTCCGGAGCAGCGCCACGTGGGCAGTTTCGTGCTTGCTGATCTGCTGGAAAATCGGCTGGTCGGCTCCCGGTATCAGGCCGCCCGAAGCCAAGCCGGTCACGTAGAACTCGTTCTCCAGTTCCTCCAGGGTCAGCGCGAAGTTCAGCACGTCGATGATCCCCTGGGGCAGGCCACCCTGGGCGAATGCGCTCTTGGCCATCAGGCCGAACGCCACCGGCATTGAAGCCAGGGCGAGAGCCCCGGCCATCTTTCCCGTACGCAATACCGCACCGCGGCGCGACTCGACCCGATTCATCAGCTCGGGATCCAGACTGCCGAAAATTGTGTCTTTCATCGTACTGGCTCCTTAGCTGGTCGGCAGACCAGACGAGTTGATGGTGGTCACGATGTAGGTGTCGGCCGCGGTGAGTACGGCGGTGGGTGTCCGCTCGGGAATCTCCAGCCCGGTCGTGGGGTCTACCGTGTCGTCGCCGGCGAAAGAACCCACGGCACTCGATTTCGGCACCAGCAGGTCCCGGATTGCCGCGGCATGACGGGCCTCGACGGAGACGATCTTTCCGGCGACCAGAAGGTTGGCCCCGTCGGTCAGAAGCTGGCCTGCGCCGTTGTATGCCGACACGCCGAGGTCCTCGAAGGTCTTTGCCGCGCCAAGCACGCTGGCCCGATCGGCGAAATTGATGCTGGTGAAATCGACCGTGAGGTCGGCGATGGCGGAGGTCCCGAGCGCAGCCTTAAGGAAGTCGCGGTGAATCACCTCGTGGTCCCGGATATCGGTGAGGATTGACTGCTCATCGACCGACGCCCCCGCGTAAAAGCCGGCGACCACCTGGGTATAGAAGGCGGCCTCGAGCTGCTCCAGTGCGTACGCGTAGTTCAGGACACCGGTGTCACCGGTGCCCAGATTCACGTCGCCGCCGGTGGTGGGCCCGGGACCGTTGTCATCGCTGCAGCCGAGCGCCACGACTCCGACCGTGACACCGGCCCATTGGAGGAACGTTCTGCGACCGGTGGTGCGTGCCAGGCGGTCCAGGAACAGGAGCTCTCCTTCTCCCTGCGGTAACTTCGTTCGCATCAGCCGACTCCTTACTCTGGGTTATGGAAACAGTCTCTTGGGTTACGACCGGACCGCCCAATTGGATCTTCGGATGTTTGGTTGGACTCAGACTGGAGAGTGGAACCGCGTGGTCAACCCGAGGTGGAGGACTGCGAGTTTGAGAGTCCGTGAGCGGAGTCACCCAAAGGGCGACGAAAACGGAGTTGAGCCGCGGCAGAGATCCAGATCGGGGATGGGCGCGTAGAGATGAGTTGACTCCGAGCCACATGCCCCCGTCCTGGAGCGCCAGAATGTCCCCTGCCCCGACCCTGCAGGTTCCCGCGACCCTGATCGACCTCGACTCCACATTTCTCCCCGTGGCCCAGATGCGGCAGATCGCGCGGGTGACTGGGCTGGATGGAGCAGAGATCCAGGGCGAAGTCGATCTCGGGCCGGATCATTGGGTCTGGGAGCAGCACTTCCCCGGCGACCCGATTTTCCCCGGCACGCTTCTAATCGAAGCCGCGGGCCAGCTCATCGCGCTGTGGGCATGGGCCCAGGCGCAACGGGGGAAGCCACGGCTGGTGCGCACCAACGCGGAGTTTCAGAGTCCGGTTGGACGCTGGTCAGCGAGCCTACACCTCAAGGGAGAGGTCCGCCGCAAGCGACACCTCAACTTCGGGAGCGTGGAGATCAGGTCCGAAGGAACGCTGGTGGCAACTGTGGAGGCGGTATTGGCGGTACTCCCGGCGGGCTAGGCCTGTCAGGTCTGCCGCCCGATTGGGCGGGCGTGTTAGCGCCGCCAATTCGTATAGCCCTCCCCGTCGGCGCCGGGTAACTTCTAGCACCATGGATCCCACCGAACTTGCGGGCGTCCTCGATTTCCTTCGCGCATCCGAGCGGCTGAAGGCCACCCACCGAAGCGCCTACACCTCTGAAGGCCAGCAGGAAAGCGTGGCGGAGCATACCTGGCGGCTCTGCCTGATGGCGCTCGTGCTCGCGCCCGAATTCCCGGCTGTCGATTTCGCCAAGTTGGTGAAGATCTGCCTGGTGCACGACCTGGGCGAGGCGGTAGGCGGCGACGTGCCCGCGCCGGAGCAAGCGAGACGGAAGGCGGCGGGACTCGCCACCGGGAAGGGCGATCAGGAGCGACGCGATCTCCTCACCGTGCTGGCGCCACTGCCTCCGGCGCTCAAGGCGGAGATCGCCTCCCTCTGGGATGAGTACGAAGCGGCGACATCGCCCGAGGCCAAGCTGGCCAAGGCGCTGGACAAGCTGGAGACCATTATGCAGCATACCCAGGGCAAGAACCCGCCTGCGTTCGACTATCGGTTCAACCTGGAGTACGGGCGGAGCCACACCGCCGATGAGCCGCTGATCGCAGCCGTCCGCGCGATTCTTGACGCCGAGACCGAGCGTCGGGCTCGGGAAGCCGGCAGGTCACGCGACTGAAGTCGCTGCTCGGCCCGGCGTGGTTCCATCACGTACCAGGAGTCATATGACGGCATACCACCGTTATCATCGCCTTGGGGCCCGTGGCGTAGCCACGGTGTGCCAAGCAGCGACTTTAGTCGCGTGGCTCCTGGCCGCTTGTGCCACGGAGCGGCCTCGCAGCGCCGACCCTGAATTCTTCCCCATGCCGGGCGGGCAGAACCTGCCGTTCTCGGAGGCCGTTCGCGTCGGCGACATGCTGTATCTCTCCGGCCAGCTCGGTACCGACAGCACCGGGAAGCTGGTGCCGGGGGGCATCGGCCCGGAAACCCGGCAGGCACTCGACAACATCGCGGCGGCTCTGGGCCGCCACGGCTCCAGCCTCGATCGGGTGGTTAAGTGCACGGTGATGCTGGCCGACGTCGCCGATTGGGCCGCCATGAATGAGGTGTACCTGACCTTCTTCCCCACTCATCGGCCGGCCCGGAGTGCCTTCGGCAGCAGCGGGCTCGCGCTCGGCGCCCGCCTGGAGCTGGAGTGTATGGCGCTGCGATGAAGCGACTCTATGCCATCCTGAGCGTCGTCGGCTACGTCGCATCCAACTGGTTCGTCATCCTGGTGTCGGCACGTACCGGGAACCTGCTGCTCTGGACCAAGCCGTGGGACACGATGACCGGCATGTTCGCCAATCCGATTTCCACAGCCTTTGCCATCGATCTGCTGTTCGCGGCACTGGTCGCCTGCATCTGGTTTCACGCCGAAGGTCGCCGGCTCGGCATGCGGCGGATCCCGATGTACTGGCTGCTGACGCTGGCCTTTGGACTGGCCGGCACGCTCCCGCTCTTTCTCTACCATCGGGAGAGCCGGCTTCAGGAGAAACTGGCCGACCGGCTTCGACAACCGCTAATGAGGGAGCATTGATGAGCGCGTGCTTTCGTGGCCTGATCATCGTCCTTGACACCACGTTTGCCGATACAACACTCTCCATCCCGTGACGCCCTTTACGCAGGGCGGCTCTTCCCCGCTCGTACCGTTCGACCCTGGCGCGGCCACCGGGCTGGCGATCGCCGCCGCGATCTGTTTGATCGGGCCCATCCTGGTCGCACTCTGGTGGCACCGCCGGAGCCGGGCACCGCTGTCGGCCTTTGGCGCCGGCGCGCTCGTCTTCCTGGTCTCCCAGGTGATTCTCCGGCTGCCCTGGCAGATCCCGCTGGGACGTTGGGTGCAAACGCACTCCGAGTGGCTGATCCCCTTTCTGCTCTTCTCATCCCTTACCGCGGGGCTCTTCGAGGAGACCGGGCGTTGGGCCGGCTACCGCTATCTGCTGCGGAAGGAACGGAGTCTTCGGATCGGGGTGATGTTCGGCCTGGGGCATGGTGCGCTCGAGGCGATTCTGCTGGCCGGACTGCCGCTGGCCGGGCTCCTGGTTGCCTGGGTCATGGCGTCCCGGGGGCTGATTCCCTCCGAAAGGGCGCTCGAGGCCGTGCGCCAGCAAGCGGCGGCTGTGGATGGCTGGAAGATGCTGCTCGCGGCAGTGGAGCGCGCCAGCGCCATGGCAGCGCACGTGGGGCTCTCGCTGATCGTGCTCCAGATGTGGATGCGCGGCGGAAGGCGATGGCTGGCACTGGCCGTTGCGCTGCACTTTGCGGTCAATGCGGTGGCAGCGATGCTGGTGATCACGCTGCACCTGAGCCCGTTGATTGGTGAGCTTATACTGGTGGTCCTGGCGGTGGGAGTGCTCTCGCTCGGGTGGCGGCTAGCCCGACAGGCAGAGGACTCCGCCGGCGCGGTGTGGTGATTGGAACAGCGTATCGTCGGTTTCCATCTAGACGAGGAGGGGCACTGGGTGGCCCAGCTCGCGTGCGGCCATAACCAGCACGTGCGTCATGATCCTCCCTGGCAGGTCCGGAGCTGGGTGACGACCGAAGCCGGTAGGCGAAGCCACCTGGCCACCGTACTCAAATGCCCGAAGTGTGACGAACTTTCAGCCCCACAATAAGAAGCCCTGATGGCACACCAGGCCTGCCGCAGCAGATCGTCAGGCTAGCTGGCGGCAGCCAACCCCTCATCGAGGACCTGGCGCACCCGGTGCAGCAGATCGGTGATCGTCCACGGCTTGGGCAGAAATCTCGCCCCCGATAGCGGCTCGTCGAGCGCATCGAGGTCTTCCGCGGTATGCCCGCTCATCAGCAGGACGCGCACGCCGCTGCCATGTCCCCGAAGCTCCCGGTAGAGTGCCATCCCGCTCAAGCGCGGCATGACCACGTCGGACACGACCAGATCGAAGGGATGTTCCGCGTCCCGGATAGCGGCGAGCGCCCCTTCGCCATCGGACGCCTCAGCCACTGCATAGCCGAACCGGGTCAGGACCCGGGCGGCAGACCGCCGGATCCCTTCCTCGTCGTCCACCACCAGGATGCGCTCGGTGCCTCCAACCCGTGGGCGAGGCTCCGAGGGCCCCCGGGCCGGTGAAACGCTGGCCCCGATCGCCGGGAAGTACAGTCGCACCGTGGTGCCGCGTCCCTCCTCACTGTCGAGGTTACTGAAACCCTTATGCTGGGTGACCAGCCCATAGACCATGGCCATGCCCAGCCCGGTACCCTTCCCTACCCCCTTGGTGGTAAAGAACGGCTCGAACGCCCGCGCCCGTACCTTCGGGCTCATGCCACACCCGGTATCGCTCACCGCCACCACGATGTATTCGCCGGACCTGCCCCCGCCCGAAGTGCGGCGGTGCTCCTCGTCCAGGGACACCCGATAGACCCGGACTCGCAGGGTTCCACCATCCGGCATCGCGTCCCGCGCGTTGGTAGCCAGGTTGAAAAGGATCTGCTGGATTCCCCCGACATCGCCGCTGATCGTCAGCGGGGTTCGGCTCTCGATCTCGACCCCCACCTCGACCGAGGCGGGGAGCAGGCGCCCGAGGTCCTTGGTACCCTCACTGATCACCTCGCCCAGGTCGATCGGCTGCATCTCGACCGAGCGACGCCGGCTGAAGGCCATGAGCTTGCGGACCAGTTCCACACCCCTGAGCGCCGCACGCTGGAGCTCGGATAACTCCGCCCGCATGTCGGTCCGTTCCGGCGCGATCTCGTCGGCCAGCAGCGCTGCGTTGGTGATGACGATGGTCAGGAGGTTATTGAAGTCGTGCGCGATGCCGCCGGTGAGCTGCCCGATGGCCTCCATCTTCTGAGCCTGCCGGAGCTGTTCGCCCAGGCTCTTGCGCTCGGTCACGTCTTCAACCAGCGCGATCACGCCGTCAATGTTTCCGGCTGTATCTCGGGTGGGAGCCGCGCAAACTCGTACATCGATTCTCTGGCCATCCCGTCGCACCCGCTCTGCCTGAAGACCGGTGATCGCCTCGCCCGAGAATATCCGCCTCACGTTGTTCTGGAACTCAGCCATTCCTTCCGGGGGTACGAACGGCAGCGTGTTCCCAAGCGCATCCGCCGCGGACCAGCCGAACATCCCTTCTGCCGCCTGATTCCAGCTTCGAACCAGGCCTTCCGGGTCCAGGGTCATGATAGCGAGGGGCGACGCATCGACCAGAGTCTGGAGCGTCTGCGTGGTGCGACGCAGCTGTTCCGCGGCCTCGCGCCGCGCCGCCGTGTCCCGTTCCAGCGCTTCCTCGGCCGCGCGCTGCTCCGAGATGTCCTCGATGAGACCGATGCCCCAGCCGATGCCGCCTGCACTGTCTGGAACATGCGTCGCGGTAACCTTTCCCCAGAAAACCGTGCGGTCCTTTCTCAGGTACCGTTTGACTAGGCGAAAGGACGGCCGTCGGCCGGCAAGCAGTTCCCCCAGCAGGTCTTTTTCGGATGCCTGATCCGCGGGATGACTGATCTCGGCGAAGGCGCAGCCCAGGAGCTCCACGTTAGAGTAGCCGAGCATATTTCGGAGGGCAGGGTTGGCGTCAGTGATGATTCCATCTGAGCCAACAACGGCCATGCCGACGGAGGAATGCTCGAAGAGGCGGCGAAACCGCTGTTCGCTGACCTGAAGCGCATTTGCCGCCTTGAACTGAGCCGCCGCCATTGCGGCCAGCATGAGGCTCTTGGTGGTCAGAATGGCTAGAAAGAGTTGGCGCTGCCACAGGCCGTGGTATTGGCCGTCTCCGACGAAGGGGCTTGCCTCGCTGGCCGCGTACATCATCGCCACCGCCCCCACCACCAGCGTCGCGAGACTGGCAGCCCGTGGGCCGCCCCGGATCGCAGCCCAGCCCACTAACGGCAGGATAGCATATTCGTAACCGTGCACAGCCTGCATCAGCACTACACTCGAGCCCACCAGGCCGGCGCCGACCAGGCCCACCTCGGCAATTTGGCGTCGCGTGAGCTCGGGCAACCGCAGATCTGCCCACGCGGCAAACAGCGGAGTAATCAGCATGACTCCGATCGCGTCACCGCTCCACCATGTGATCCAGATTGGGCCGACAAGGTGCACGGGCACCCCGGCAAGCAGGTGGAGGCTGAGCGTGCCGATCGTCGCCGAGATCACCGGTGCAAGGAGAGCGCCGAAGCCAAGGAGCAGGAGGGCGTCACGAACTCGATGGAGATTGCTGTGGAACCTGAACCGCCGCAGGGCGTAGGCACCCGAAATGGCGGCCAGGCTGTTACCGGTCGCAATCATCGTTGCCGCGGCCCACGGCATACCGTTGAACCCGTTGGCGAGCAACGCCCCGAGGAATATCCCCGGCCAGAGCCGGAATCCGCAGAGAACGAGCAAACCCAGGGCCAAGCCGGCTGGGGGCCATATTGAGGACACGACGTGGTGAACGGTTGCGAGGTGGAAGGCGAGCTGCGCCGCGACGACGTAAGCGACGGTAACGCCAAGGTATGCCCCGGCTTGTGGTGCCCAGCGTGGTTTCAACTATCGTCCCGGACGTGTGCCATGAGGCGGTCTTTACGAAGGAGGGGTAGATCAATTATCGGCGAGGAGGGGGACAATCTTCAGCGACCGCTTTCTGTCTGGAGCGACGTCACAAACCGGGGCTTTCGGTCGTTCCTAAGGGATGTGTGATCCCGGTCTCCTGTTCCGTTCCTTCCCAGAAGGTTGCACGTTTCGTTCATGCTTCTCCTGACCGCCCTGCTGCTGCAGGGACCGGCCCCCGATACCCTCACGCTGGCCGAGGCCTTAGCCCGTTCCCGGACGGCTCGCGGGCAAATCGTTGCGGCGGCAGCACGGGTCGCCGCCGCTCGCGGGGCATACCGGGTTGCCGGTGCGGTACCCAATCCCACTGTGAGCTACTCCTATTCGGAATCACCCCCTCGGCAGCACCTGCTGGTAGACCAGCCACTCGATTGGTTGCTACGCCGTGGCCACGACCGGGAGTCCGCCCGCTATGGAATCGGATCGGCCTTGGCGGATTCCTCCGCGACCCTGGCGGATCAGGAGCGCCAGGTGCGGGTTGCCTTCTTCACAGCTCGGGCAGCGGGAGTGGCGGAGACCCTCACGATTGCGCAATCGGCGCTGGCCGACTCGGTAGCTCGCATCGGAGCGGCGCGCCTTCGGGCGGGAGACATCTCCCTGCTCGAGGCGGAGCAGGGCCGGGCGGAGGCTGCGCGCGTGCGGCAAAGCCTCTCCTCGGCGCGCGAGCTGTCGCGCATAGCGGCGAGCGACCTGGCCGGCATTATAGGAGCGGATCCAGCACATCCCCCGATTCCCGTCGGCGCACTGGATGCGGGCCTGGACCACCCGCCCTCTCCCGGGGTGGCTCTCGAACAGGTCCCCGCGGTCCGTGCTGCGATCGCCGATTCCGCATCGGCCGCAGCATTGGCCCGGAGCACGAGCGTCAGGAACATTCCCCTGCCCACTCTCCAGGCCGGCGCGGAGTGGCAAGATCCGACCGAGCCGAATGCGGGAGCTCTTGCGGTCATAGGACTCGCCATTCCGCTTCCGCTCTGGCAGCACGGCTCGGGGGCCTCGGCCGAGGCGCGCGCCCGCGCAGTGGTTGCGGCTGCCGGCGTCCGGGAAGCCAGGCTCGATGCTGCCCGCCGGGTAGAGGCTGCCCGGATCCGCTTGGAGGAAAGCGGGCTCCGCGCCCGATTTGCTCGAGATTCGCTCCTGCCGGCAGCACGCGCCCTGCGCAGTCGGGCGCTCAAGGCCTATCAATCGGGGGAGACGGGAGTGCTGCCGATGCTCGATGCCCTCCGAAGCGAGCGGGACGCGTCTCTTGCCGGCACCCAGGACATGATCGCTTACCAGACGGCGCAGGCCGACTGGCAGGCGCTGTTGGGAGGCGCCCCATGAAGGCAGCCATCGCACCGGTGCTGCTCGTGGGGCTCGCCTGTGGCGGAGGCACTCCAGACCCGGCAGGTGCGGCGGGAGCCACGCGCACCAGAGTACCGGTCGAGACCGCTCGCGTAGTCCGCGACACCGTGCGCAACGAGCTGGTGCTCACTGGTCGGCTCGGACCAAAGCCGGGCGGCTCGGCGCTGCTGGCCGCGCCGGCTGCCGGGGTGGTGACCTCGGTTCGGGCCCAGGTAGGGACCAGGGTGCGCCGGGGAGAAGAGCTGATGACCCTCGACGTGCCCGAGCTCGCGGCCGATGCGATGCAGCGGGAGCAGGCGGCTGCGCAGGCCACCCGTGAGGCAGAGCGGCAGGCGACCCTGCTCGCGGATGGCGTCACCTCGAAACGCCAGGCAGAGGAGGCAGTGGCGGCCGCAGGGCAGGCGGTTTCGGCCGCCCAGGCTGCGAAGGCGCTCCTGGCACGGACCAGGGTTCGGGCGCCACTCGCCGGCCGGGTGCAGAGGGTAAGCGTGCAGCAGGGCGAGCGGGTGGATGCCGGGGCTCCGCTCGCCGAGATCATCGATCTCGACACCCTGGATCTGCGGGTGGCCGTGCCCGCAAACCGACTGGCCGGCCTGAGGGCCGGGCTTCCGGTGATGGTCACCCAAGAGGGCGACACCGTGTCTCGGCCGGCCCGGATCACCGCGGTGGCGCCCGGCGTAGATTCGCTGACCAATGCGGGCGAGGTGGTCATACGGGTTCCCAACCGCGACCAGCGCCTGCTCGCCGGGGCCGGTGCCACCGGGCGGATCGTGATTGGAATCGACCCGGCAGCGCTGGTGGTGCCAGACTCAGCTCTCGTTCTCGCAGGCGACAGTAGCGCCGTCTTCGTAGTGGGCCCCGATTCGATGGTCCATCAGCGGATCGTGACCGTAGGAGTGCGGCAGGGCGGCCGCGTGGCGGTGAAGGGTCCGATAGCCCCGGGCGATCGCGTGGTCACAACCGGAGCTTTCGGGCTGCAGGATGGAATGCGTGTCGCGCCAAGATAAAGAACAGTGAGCATCGCCGGGCTGGTCGAGCGCTATCGTGCGGCGGTCTACCTCTTCTCCGCGCTGTTGACGGCCGGCGGAGTCTACGCCCTCTACGCGCTTCCCGCGGCAATCTATCCCGAGGTGGCCTATCCCCGGATCGTGGTCCTGGGCCGGGGGGGAACGTTCGAGGCTCAGGAAATGGTGGTGGCAGCCAGCCGGCCTCTGGAACAGGCCATGAGCGGTCTGCGGGACCTTCGGCGGATCCGCGCTCGCACAGTGCGGGGGGCAGTGGAGCTGAGCCTCGACTTCCGCCCCCAGGCCGACATGCAGCTCGCGCTCAGTCAGGTGCAGGCTCGCCTGGCCTCTCTCAAATCTTCACTGCCCAGCGAGATCGACCTCAGCGCCGAGCGGCTCACTCCCTCGGTCTTTCCCGTTCTACAGTACGAGCTCGTTGGCGCCGATCCCATGGTGCTACGCGATCTGGCCGAATTTACCGTGCGTCCCCGGCTCGCCGGTTTGCCCGATGTGGGCCTGGTCGAAGTGCAGGGCGGGCGGGTCCGGGAGCTGAGTGTCCAGCTCGACCCGGTGCGGCTGATCAGCAACCGCGTCGGCGTGGCCGAAGTGGCGCAGGCCATCCAAGCCACCGACCGCGCGTCTGCCGCCGGGCGGGTGGATCGGGCATACCGGCAGTTCGGCATCATCGTGTCCGGGCTGACCAACACACCGGCTGAGGTTGCCCAGGTGGTAGTTCGCCGGACGGGAGAGCGGCTGGTGCGCGTGGGAGACCTCGGAACCGTACGCTACGCACCGGATGACCAGTTCCAGATCGTCACCGGCAACGGCCGGCCCGCCGCTCTGGTCAACATCTCGCGCCAGCCCAACGGCAGTACCCTCCGGGTCAAGGCGGCGGTCGAGGCAACGCTGGATTCGATTCGGCCCGATCTCCCAGCCGGGGTGCGGCTCGACCCGGTGTACGACCAGGGCGAGCTGGTTAGCGATTCCATGCGCAGCGTGCGTGACGCGATGCTCATCGGTGGCGCCCTCGCAGTGGTGGTTCTGTTGCTGCTGCTCGGCCGGGTCCGCACCACCTTTGCGGCGGCGCTCACGCTTCCCATCACCGTCGCCGTGACCATCCTGGGCCTGTACCTCGCAGGGGACACGCTCAATCTGATGTCTCTCGGCGGCCTTGCGGTGGCCATCGGCCTGATCATCGATGATGGTGTCGTCGTGGTGGAAAACATCGAGCGCCGCCTGGCGCTGCATCCCGACCAACCCCCCGCCGAGGTCATCCGGGCGGGCACCGACGAGATCCTGGGCCCAGTAGCCGGTTCAACCCTCACCACGGTTGTGGTGTTCGCGCCGCTCGGGCTGCTCCAAGGCGTGGTGGGCGATTTCTTCCGCTCGTTCGCCCTGGCCCTTGCCATCGCGGTGCTGCTCTCACTGGTGGTGGCCATGACATTGATCCCGGCAATCGCGGTTCAGTGGGCGCAGCGCCGATCCGGGGGAGACACCTCCGCCATGCTGCCCCACCTGCGGCTGGAACGCCTCGAGAGCCGATACGGCCAGGCGGTGGCATGGGCACTGGGAAGGCGGGGGGTGGTTCTCACAATCGCCCTGGTACTTCTGGGCGGTACGCTGGCGCTCACCCGGGTAATGGGCACCGGGTTCCTGCCCGAGATGGACGAGGGCGGATTCATACTCGACTACTGGGCCCCGGCTGGTGGCGCCCTCGGCGAGACCAACCGGCAGGTTACGGTGCTCGAGAAGATCCTCAGCCACGACCGGGACGTGGAGGCTTTTACCCGGCGGACCGGCTTCGAGCTTGGCTTTGCCGCGACTTTGCCCAACAGCGGCGATTTCACCGTGCGGTTGAAGCCCCGCAAGCTGCGGAAATCCTCGGTGTACGAGGTTATCGACCGGGTCCGCCGTGCGGCCGAGGAAGAGGCTCCGGCGGTGCGGGTGGAGTTCGTGCAGCTGCTGCAGGACGTGATCGGGGATCTGGCGGGGGCGCCTGCCCCGGTGGAGCTCAAGCTCTTCAGCATCGACCGGACGGCGGCCGTGCGGACTGCCCGTGACCTGGCCCGGGCGATCGAGCCCACGCCGGGGCTGGTCGATCTGTTCGACGGAGTACCGGGTGATGACCCGGAGCTCAGAGTGGACCTCGACCCGGTGCGCGTGGCCCGGCTCGGGCTCACCCCCGATGCAGTCCAGGCCGACGCGCGCACGGCGCTGTTCGGAACCGAGGCCGGCACCGCGCGGGAGCCGGATCGCCTGATCGCCATCCGGGTGCGCCTGCCGGACAGTGTGCGCACCCGGCCAAACATCCCCGATCTCATCCCGATCGTGGGCCCGCAGGGATGGGCACCACTGGCCCAACTCGGCAGCGTGCGCGACACCACGGCGGCCAGCGAGCTGCTGCGGGAAAATCTCCGGCCGGTCGTGATCGTCACCGGCCGGGTCGAAGGCCGCAGTCTCGGCACGGTGATGCGGGACGTGCGGGCCGCCGTGGCAAAGGTCTCACTGCCCGCCGCGGTGCGGCTGGAGATCGGGGGGCAGTACGCCAGCCAACAGCAGTCGTTTCGCGAGTTGCTCACGGTCATGGCTCTGGCCATCAGCGCCGTTCTTGCGGTGCTTGTCACCCAGTTCAAATCCTTCAGGGGTCCGCTGGCCATTGTGCTGGTGGTGCCGCTCGGGCTAACCGGCGCGGTAATTATACTGGCCGCCACCGGTGTGCCGTTCAACGTCTCCAGCTTCATGGGCGTGATCCTGCTGGTGGGACTGATCGTCAAGAACGGGATACTGCTGCTGGATGCCGCAAACCGGAGCCACCGGGGCGGCATGTCGGCCAGAGAGGCATTGGTCCACGGGGGTCAGATCCGCCTCCGGCCCATTCTCATGACTACACTCTGCACTCTGGTGGGCCTGGTCCCCCTCGCGCTGGGGCTTGGCGGAGGGGCGGAACTGCAACGGCCTTTAGCGCTTGCGGTCATCGGGGGGCTCGCCGTATCCACCGCCGTCACCCTGCTGGTTCTTCCAACCATGCTGGATCTGCTCGGAGCGCTCCGGCATTCCGAATGATCCGGCGTACTTATGATGGAGGTGTACGATGAAACGTCTCGCCATAGGTCTGATACTGGTTGCCTGTAACCGCGGCAGCGCCGGGGCTATCAAAGAGGAATCACCTGGTCTGGCAGCCAGGGCAAAGGTCGATCCGGCTGTCGCTCGGCGAACTGCGCTGGCCAAGTTTCCCGAGGGGAAGATCGTTAAAGAGGAGATCGAGCAGGAGAACGGAAAGTTGGTCTACTCATTCGACGTCAAGAATCGTGCGCAGCCTGGTGTGGATGAGGTACTGGTGAACGCACTGGATGGTAGCATCGTCTCCGTCGAGCACGAGAGCGCAGCCAAAGAGGCAGCCGAGGCCAAGAAGGAATGATCAGCGGCAGCGTTCTCGCTTTCGTAACCATCCTTGGCTCACAGGGGAGAGACTCGGTATACGGCGCGGTGCACGATGCGGTAAGCGGTGCCCGAGTTGGCGGCGTGCGAGTCGAGGCCGCTGCTGCCGCGCCAGTGGCCTTCAGCGGTCCGGAGGGGACCTATTCCATTGCGGCGGGATCCGCCGGCGAGCAGAAGCTCCGCTTCAGCCGTCCCGGCTACGACGACCTCCTGCTGACCGTCAGCATCCCAGCCGGCGCCTCTCTCAGAGTAGACGTCGAGCTGGAGCCCCTCCCGGTGCCGCTGCCCTCACTCGAGGTAGCCAGCAAAAGCACCGAGGGGAGATCTACCCTTCGGGACCGCGATTCCTACGAGATAGGATTCCGCAACCTCGTCACCGACAGTCTTCCCTTCGATCCCCTCGTAGTTGTGGATGATCCCTTCCTGGCCGGAGGGACCGGTCCCGAGTCGGGGGCGCAAAGCGGCCTCCCCAGCAGCCTTCACATTCGAGGTGGGTCCAGCGATCAGAACCTGGTGCTTCTCGAAGGGCTGCCGGTGTACGGATCAACCCACCTGGGTGGTGCGGCCAGCCTGTTTGACCCGGAAGCCGTCGCCGGCGTCGACCTGCATTCAGCTGTGCCGCCGGCCCATCTCGGTGGACGGCTCTCCAGCACCATCAACGTGCATTTGCGGCCCACTCCGCGCCACTTTCGTTTCAGCGGTGCGGCCGATCCGACAACGCTGCGGCAGACGATCGCGGGGACAGTTGCGGGCGGAGCCGGGACGATTCTGCTGAGTGGGAGACACTCCTACCGGGGGGTATTTGCCCAGGATGGCGATACCTGGCGAACCAACGACTTTCATGACCTTCTGGCCCGCGGCTCCCTGACGTTGGGCGGAGACGACGTTGCCCTCTACCTGCTGGAGAGCGGTGACCGCTTGACCTTCCCCACGTCGAGCAATCCGGCAACAGGCAACAATATCGATCAGCAAACCGACGGGCTCCGTCACCAGTTCTCCTGGGTCAATGCAACCGGCGGCGCGGTATGGACTCATTCGGGCAAGCCCGGCACAACGCTGACGACTCGTCTCTGGCACGCCTCGTCATCCGCGCAAGTTTATTGGGCGGTCAACGAGGGTCCGGCACGAGTTGAGAGCCGGCTCGAGGATGTTGGACTCAGCTCCGACCTGGTGTTCGGCAGCAGCGCGACTCAGCATCGGGTAGGCATCGCGCTGCAGCGTATCAACTCTCGTTACCAGGTCTCCCCGGTCGCCGCGCCGGCCGGAGGGGCCGTCATTGCTCCGCCGCGGTTTCAGTCAGCTCCCACCATCGTCAGCGCGTTCGCCGAGGAGCAGCGGAGCCTCGGTACGCGGTGGACGGTGTCGACCGGACTCAGAGCCAGCGCAGTAAACGCCGCCAATCTCCTCCTGGAACCGCGCCTCTCCCTGCGTTACCGGCTGTTCGGTGGAGTCACGCTCTCGGCGGGAGCGGCCCGAATACACCAGTTCGTGCAGTCGATGCGCAACGAGGAATCGCTGCTCGACCGAGCGTTCGGAGCCGATCTCCCGATTGCGGTTGGCGCCGGCGGCTTACCGGCTGCACGATCCGATCAGATCTCAGCGGCGGTCGAGACCCGGGTCGGCCCTGTGACTCTGTCGCTGGATGGCTACCTCCGACGGCTCACGGGTCTGCTGGTGCCACCGGCGGTCACCGCGACCCCTTTCTCTTCTGACATGCCCCCGATCGGCTCCGGGCATGCCGGCGGGATCGCGCTCGATGGCCGCTATAGGAACGGACAGCTGGAGGTTCGGGCCAATTTCGGACTGGCCGGCTCCGAGCGGTCGACTGGCTCGCTGGAGTATTCCACGGGAGCCTTGCGGAGTCGCTGGCTGGCCGTCGGCGTCGTGCGCCGCATGGGAGAGCTCGCGTCGGTCCGCCTGGCAAGCACCCTGGCCAGCGGAGGCGCCACCAGCGTCGTCGACAGAAACATTGAGTGGCAGTCGCCTGGCGGATGGGCCGGGAGCGGCGAGATCGCGGGAAGCCCGGATCAGATATTCGGTCAGCTCAACGCCGCCCGCTTGCCCACCTACTTCCGCACCGACCTGGGCCTGTCCCGGACCTGGCGCATTGCCGGTGCCCGGGACGCTCTGCTAACGACCACTCTCACCGTCACCAACCTCTTCAACCGCCGGAACCCCCTGGGCTACGTGGTGGCCACCGGTTCGGAGACCCCCAGAGCCCTGCTTTTCTCCCGCCGTTCACTGGGCATGCAGGTGGGCTGGCACTTCTGACGTCACAAACAACGATGCTCGCACGCTCCTAGTTGTCCGCACCCGTTGCAGGAGGAGTCCGAGCCTTGTTGTCCAGTGAGATCAGGAGTGCCCCACTCGCCCGAACCGTGCCGCCAGCCTACGTGGAATTCTCGTTCGATCAGGCCTTCGTGAACCTGTTCCGGGAGCGGTTTGCCATGCTCTACCGCTACCTGAGCCGGATGTCCGGCGATCCTACGCTGGCCGACGACGTCGCCCAGGAGAGCTTCCTGCGGCTGCACGCGCGGGGCTCGATGCCGGACG
>DATBSM010000179.1:0-3809 GCA_036559785.1 Gemmatimonadales bacterium | reverse complement strand
GAGATGAGGGCGTAGATCACCGCAGGGCCTTCTTCATGACGGTGGCGTACGCGGGGCAGGCCTCCTGGAACTCGACCGACGACTTGACCCCGGGTGTCACCGAGTCGCGGCTCACGCAGGTAAACCCGAAGCGCGGGAAGTAGTTCTCCGCTGTCGTGGTGAGCAGGAAGACGTCTTCGATGCCGCGAGCCTGGGCCACGTCGAGCGCCCGCTCGACCAGCACGCGGCCCACCCCACTCCCGCGCCAGCTCTCCTCTACCGCCGCCGAGCGCAGCAGCGCCGACTCTCCGTACAGCTCCAGCCCCACCACGCCGACGAGCTTGCCGTCGCTCTCGGCAATGACGAACTGAGACTGGGCGTTGCCCACTCCGGCGGTGGGCAGCTGGGCCCGGGCGAGCAGGCCCAGCACCGCAGGGAGATCGGACTCCTGGGCGGTGCGGAGCTCGACGCACGGTGTGGGGTCGACTCTGGGTGTCATGATGACCTCCATCTTTTATGCTGGCTTGCGGGCGCGCACGAACGCGCCCATGACGCGACCGCTGACCTCGAGGGCCAGGTCCTCGGTGGCAAGACCCGATCCGGCGAGAAACGCCTTCGCATCCTCGAATTCGTAGATCCGGGTCGGCTCTATACCGATCCCCTCGAACCCGGCTTGCCAGAGGCTCTGATGATATTGCGGCTCGGTCAGTGCTCCCGCCACGCAGCCGACCCATAGCTCCATGCTCCGGCGCACATCGGAGGGAACCTCGCCCCGGATCACGACATCGGAGACGGCGAACCGACCACCCGGCTTGAGCACTCTGAAGGCCTCGGCGATGACCTTGTTCTTGTCGGTCGAGAGATTGATGACGCAGTTGGAGATGACCACGTCCACCGAGTTGTCGGGGAGTGGAATGGCCTCGATTTCACCCTTCAGAAACTCGACGTTCTCGACTCCGGCCCGGCGCTGGTTCTCGCGGGCCAGCGCGAGCATTTCATCGGTCATATCCAGGCCGTATGCCTTGCCCGTGGGGCCGACCCGCCGGGCTGAGAGTAGTACATCGATGCCACCTCCGGACCCCAGATCGAGGACGACCTCGCCCTCGTGCAGATCGGTAAGCGCGGTTGGGTTGCCGCAGCCCAACGATGCGAGCACCGCCTCCGCCGGCAGCGAAGCAGTCTCGGCCTCGGTGTAGAGATTCGAGCTGATGGGGTCCTCCGAGCCGCCGCAGCAGCTGGTCGAGCAGCACGAGGTCTTCTCCCCCGAGGTGACCCTCAGCGCCGCCTGGCCGTACCGCTCGCGAACGGTGGTCTTTACGTCTTCGGTACTCATCTCTGCTCCTCCTGATCAAGTTTTGTTGATGTGTCGCACAAAAAAATCATGATGCAGCTCAGCAGCACCCGGATTTCCGCTCCGCCGCCGAAGGGGCCGCGGCGAGCCCATCGATCAGCTCAGCCATTTCGATCAGGGCGTCTGGGTTCAGGGTGTAATACATCCACCGCCCTTCCCTCCGATCGGTAACCAGGCCGGCGTCCTTCAGCACCTTGAGGTGAAAGGAGAGTCGGGACTGCGCGGCATCCAGGGCGTCAGTCAGGTCACAGACGCAGCGCTCGCCCAGCCGCAGCCGCTGGATTATGGAGAGCCGGGTGCCGTCCGACAGTGCGTGAAACAGTCGGACGGCGCGATCGGTGTCTGGACTGATGCGTGTAACCATGCCCTATAATATCAAGAAATGTTGATATGTCAAGTCTGGCGATTCCCCGACCCCGGTGCCCCGGGAGTTGAGTATTTCATGACCCCTGTACCTGGAGCCGGCAACCGTGACTAATTAAGAGGCAATGACAGATGCGTGGCCGGCGCTTCCCCTCGACTCGTGGCGGGATACCTACGAGACGCTCCATATGTGGATGCAGATCGTCGGCAAGACCCGCCTTGCGCTCGCCCCCATGGAGAATCATTGGTGGCAGGTAGCGCTGTACATCACCGAGCGGGGACTCACTACGTCTCCCATCCCGTCCGGGGACCGCACCTTTGCGGTCGAGTTCGACCTCCTCGAGCACAAGCTATCCGTCACCGCCAGCGATGGCGCGGCCGGCACATTTCCGCTCTCGCCTCGCCCGGTCGCCGACTTCTACCGGGACTACCAGTCGTTGCTGCGCTCGCTGGATCTCCAGGTGAAGATCTGGCCGGTTCCGGTGGAGGTCGAGAACTCCATCCGGTTCACCGAAGACCGGACCCATGCCTCCTACGACGCTGATTCAGTTACCCGGCTGTGGCGGGTGCTGGTTCAGGCCGACCGGGTGCTGAAGCGGTTTCGCGGACGCTTTCTCGGGAAGGCCAGTCCGGTGCACTTCTTCTGGGGCGGCTTCGACCTTGCCGCGACGCGATTCTCCGGGCGGCGCGCCCCATTGCACCCGGGCGGGGTGCCGCACGTGGGAGACTGGGTCATGCACGAGGCCTATTCCCACGAGGTCAGTAGCCTCGGATTCTGGCCCGGGCGCGGGCCAACGCCGGAGCCCGTGTTCTACGCGTATGCCTACCCCGAGCCGGAAGGCTTCCGGAACTATCCGATCAAGCCGGCTGCTGCCCGCTACGACGAAGAGCTGCGGGAGTTCGTCCTGCCATACGAGGCCGCGCGGACCGCTGCAAACCCCGACGAAGCTGTGCTCGACTTCGCCCAGACTACTTACGCCGCGGCTGCCGACCTGGGCCGCTGGGACCGAGCCGCCCTGGAGCGGCCCCCATCGCAGGGGAGCCAGTCCTGAGTAGAACCAAATCGCCCTATTATGGGTTGTCACTCAGAGCGCGTCCACCAGCGCGCGATGACCCTGAGACGTGAACCCCGGAGAGCATGTTATGGCGTACCCCTCGACCAGCACCATCCTGCCCCAGCGCCTGAACGCGGCCCTGACGCTTCTGCGTATTGTGGTAGGCGGGATTTTCATCGCTCACGGCGCCCAGAAGCTCTTCGTCTTCGGTCTGGCGGGGGTCGTTGGGGCCTTCACCCAGATGGGGATACCACTGCCAGGGGTGGTCGCTCCAGCCGTTTCCATCCTCGAGTTCTTCGGCGGCATCGCTCTAGTGCTCGGGCTGTTAACCCGGCCTATCGCTACACTCCTGGCCATCGAAATGCTCGGGGCCATACTACTGGTGCACCTCAAGGCCGGGTTTTTCTTGCCCACTGGTTATGAGTTCGCCCTTTCCCTCCTGGGCAGCTCGCTTGCCCTCGCTCTTGCCGGCGCGGGCGAATACTCCGTCGACCGGGTACTTAGCGCCCGGAAAGCCGAGGCGCGACGCCATGGGTGACAACATTACCGGGCTGCACCACATCACGGTCATCGCCGGTGACCCACAGGAGAACCTGGACTTCTACGTTGGAGTTCTGGGCATGCGGCTGGTCAAGAAGACCGTCAACCAGGACGTGCCGGGAACCTACCATCTCTTCTACGCCGACGGCGCGGCGCATGCCGGAACCGACCTGACATTCTTCCCCTGGCCTGACATGGCGCCCGGCCAGACCGGCGTGGGGCTGACCGTCGAAGTGGCGCTGGCCGTTCCGGTCGGCAGCCTCGGGTATTGGGCCGAGCGCCTCACACGGCACGGGGTGGAGACCGCCGAGCCGGGGATGCGCTTCGGCGAGCGGCTGCTCACCTTTGCCGATCCGCACGGACTGCGCCTGGCACTGGTCGAGACGACCGACCCTCGCGAGTTCACGCCCTGGCCCAAGAGCGTTGTGCCCGAGGCCGACCAGATCCGTGGTCTCCATGGGGTCCGCCTCCTGGAGCGCAACGCGGCCCCGACCACCGACTTCCTGACAAACACCCTGGGC
>DATBSM010000178.1:0-17901 GCA_036559785.1 Gemmatimonadales bacterium | reverse complement strand
CGTCCCGCGGTGATCTCGTAGTTCCTGATCTTGAAGTAGCTCTCTTCGGTCCCTGCCAGCCGGATGCTCTTGGCAATCTTGCCGCCGTAGTGCACCGAGACGTAGTCCTCGCAGAACTTGGCGAATGTGGCGTGCGTCCGGATCCGCTCCCGCACGTAGTCGGCGTCGGCGTAGCTGATCCGGGGACGGCGGCGCCAGGCCAGCCAGACGTCGTCCGGTATGTTCCCCGTGGTGATGCTCGGCCGCTGCCGCAGCTCGAACGTGTTGGCGCCCACGAGCGCGTTGGCGAACTTGTCCACCATGTACCGGTTCATCCCCTGGACAATCGAGACCACCGCAATCAGAAAGGTGACGCCGATCAGCACGCCCACCAGCGAGAAGAAGCTCTTGAGTTTCTGGACCCGGAGGGTCCGGAGCGCCATTCGAACTGCCTCCAGCAGGCGCATTACGACTTCACTTCCTTGGTCTTGGTGGTGTCGGCCGCGCGCACCTTGGCGCCGTCCTTGAGGTCGCGGATGGCCTGATAGGTGCCGGCCACGATGGTCTCACCCTCGCGCAGACCCTCGGTCACCTCGAAGTACTCGTCGCCCGCCACGCCGGTCTTGACTGGCCGGAAGGTGGCGACGCCGTTCCGCACCACGAACACCCCCTCGGCCTCGCGCTTCCGGAACTTGGCCCGGAGCGTGTCCATCGGCGGCGCGGAGTCAGCCTCGTTGGGCACTTTCTCGTGGTCACGCACCGTGAGCGCGATAATGGGGATGCTGAGGGCGTTGCTCCGGGTGTCGGTCACGACCCGCGCGGTACAGCTCAGATCGGGCCGGATATCCTCCGGGGGCGACGTGAGGGTAATCTCGACGTCGAAGTCCACCGCCCGGTCACTCGAGCCCGAGGCCGTCTCGGTCGGCGTGAGCTTGGCGCTCTGGCTCACCTTGGTGACCCGGCCGGTGAACGTCCGGTCAGGGTAGGCATCGATGGTGATGTCGGCGGAGTCGCGCTGCTTCAGCCGCACCACGTCGGTCTCGTCCACCTGCACCTTGGCCAGAATGACGGACAGGTCGGCGATGGTCATGAGCAGACCGGTCTCCCGGGAGAACGTGCCCGGCACCGCCACCTCACCCTGTTCCACCGCCAGGCGCACGACCCGGCCCGTGATCGGAGCGGTCAGCCGGGTTTTCGACAGATTGTCTGTCGCCTCCTGCAGTCCGGCGCGGGCCTGCTCCAGCTGGGCCTTGGTGGACGCGTAGTTCGCCTCGGCCACCTCGAGGGCGGTCTTGGACTGCTCGGCGGTCTCCGGGGCAATGAGGTTGTCGCCCAATTCGGTGAGCTGCTTGGCCCGGTTCCAGGCCCGCTGCGCCTGGTCCCGGGTTGATCGCGTCTGCAGGAGTACCGCCTCGGTGGACGCGACCACGCCCTGGGCCCGGGCAACCGCCGCCTGGTACTGGGCCGGATCGATCTGGAGCAGGAACTGGCCCCGCTTGACCAGGTCGCCCTCGCGTACGGCGATTTGAATGATCCGCCCGGTGATGTCGGCGCTGATGTCGACCGATGTCTTGGCCTGGATCTTCCCGCTCGCGGTCACCGCGCTGACCAGGTCACGCCGGCTGACCTGCTCCAGCCGGACCTCGGTGCCCGCGTGCCGCTTCTTGTTGATCCGAAACCCGATCACACCGCCCGCAACGAGCAGGACCAGCGCTACGACTACACCGATCTTTGTCCGACGCGACATGTCCGTTCCTCGTTAGCGGAGAGGGCGGCCGACGGCGGCTTCCAGCGCGGCCACGGCCTTGTGGTAAGCGTAGACCGCATTGATGTACCCGCCTTCGGCCTGCTGGACCGCATTCTGTGCGTCCGAGAGCTCCAGCGCGGTCCCGGCTCCGAGCCGGTAGCGGTCCTGGGCCAGGCGAAGCTGATCCCTCGCGGCTTCCCGGCTGGAGGCCTCCACCGCGATCGCCTGAAATGCGGTTTGCAAGCCCAGGTACCGGGCGTGCACATCGCTTCGGACCAGGAGCCTCCGGGCGCGCACGTCCTCATCCGCGTCGTCCTGCTGCGCCCGTGCCTGCGACAAGCGGAGTGAGCGGCTGAACCCGGTGAAGATCGGCAGGGAGAGCGCCACGATGGCCTGGAACGGCTGTGACCTATAGTGAATGGGGAAGGGATCGTTCTGGCTGAGAATCTGTTCCGAGACCGGGGGGAGCAAGGCTCCGCCGCCGTCCTCCAGCCCCGCAGCGGCATAGCAGTTGGGAACCTCGCCACCGAGGGATAACCCGGACTTGATCGAGTTATTGTACTGACAGTCGGCCGCCTGGGCCTGCGCCTCGGTCAGCCCCTGGTTCAGCAGCAGATTCTCGTCGGTGTACTTCTGGGTGAACCCGGCCCAGCCTGCCTGCATCGTGAGCGTAGGGAAAAAGTCGGACTTGGCCTGCGTCACCCCAACACCGGCGGCGTGCTCCCGGGCGCGCAGCGAGCGCAGCACCGGATTGTACTGCTCCGCCATGGCGAGAAGGGTGTCGATCTGGAACCCTGGTGGGGTGACGGGGAAGGAGTCGGTGAGCGCGATGCGCTCGAGCGCCACCGGCGGCTCCACTCCCATCCGCCTGAGGAGGTCGAGCTTGGCCTCATTTTCCGCGAGTACTGCCCGCAACAGGGCCACGTCGGAGTTCCCCTTCGTGACCTCGGCCTGGCGGACGTCGAGCAGGGTGGCCTGGCCCACCCGGTATCGTGCCTTGGCGAGCGTCAGGAAATCTTCGTTCCGGCGCACCTGCTGCCGGGCGACACCAACCTGCGCTGTCGCCTGCAGGGTGTTGAGGTATTGGGTCGAGATCTCCGCCGTGAGCGCCACACCGGCCCCGGTGATGTCCTCGTCGGTGGCCCGCTGGAGCGCCTTCTGTTGAGCCGGCGCCGTCAACGCCCTTCCGTTGAGATCCCAACGAAGAGCCAGACTGTAGCTGGTGGTAAGGAACTCCGAGGTTTGCTGAATGAAGCCCTGGCCCAGGTTGGCCTCGCCCGCGCCGGTGTAGCCCAGATCTGTGGATGCGGTGAAGGAGGGCAGCAGGCTGCCGTAGGCGTTTCGAACCCCCCACTTGGCGGGTGAGGCATCGTTCAGGGTCTGCCGGTAGGTGGGGCTGTTGGCCCGGGCCTGTTTCAATGCCTCGTCCAGCGAGAGACTCACATCTTGCGCCGCCGCTATGGAAGGAAGTGCGCAGACTAGCGCCAGCAGACCGCGCCACGGATTCATGGAGAGACCCTTTGTGGTGAGACGGGACGGGGCGCAATACGCACGCCCCGCCGCACGAGTTTCAACTTGCGACAAAGCAGGTCTTGTATGTTGCTCGCAACGAGTTGGGAGAGGTCCTGCGGCTGTGTGACGGTCGCGGATCAGTCTTTGGCGCGGGTGACGACCGTCCCGCTTTCGGCCAGCTCGAGACGAACCAGCCGGCCTCGCGCATCTGTCACCAGCGTGCCGTTGATGTTGCCGCTGAGCGTCACCCGGATGTTGCCGCTATCGCCACCGGCGTCGCGCTTGGCCACGAAGGCGGCTCGCCGGTTGGCTCGGGGAAAGACCGCCGTCAGCGACTTGCCCTGCGGGGTCGCCACATCGGCGACCGCGCAGTACAGCGAGAACACCTGCTCGTCGAGGAGCACGACGTCCGGACCTCCCGGAAGCTCCCGACCGGCCTCGGAGCCCTTGGCCACGGTTCGAATGATCAGCCGCGCGCCCGATCCGGCTGCCAGGATCACCGTCGGGCCCTTCGGCCCGTCGACATCGAGCTGAAACTTGGCGAGGGCCGACTCGGCTGTTCGTTCCAGCGTGGCACTGAGCTTGAGTGTGGGATTGGTGGCCGGATAGCGGGCCGTGGCAATCAGGGTACTCCCGGGTGTACCCCGGCCCCGTCCCCCCCGCAACGTGAATTCTTCCCGCCCGATCTCCTGGCCACCCTGTTCGATGACGAGCTTCGTCTCCAGGGGTTCCTGGGCCTGGAGCGGGCCGACAGCGGGCAGGAGGACCAGAACCGCAGCGAGGCGCATTGACAGCTCCGAATTGGTCAGGATTTGACCAGGCAGCTTCTGACCCGATCGAGGATAAATGTATACAAGAGCTCCCCTTTCTGGGCGGACGCCAGGCTGGGATAACCGATCGATCCGGGAGAGCCCTCCGGGAGATGCCGCGACTGGCCCGGCCGGTACCGCGCCAGCGTCCTCGGCGTCGCATCGAAGTCCTGGGCCAGCTCCATGTGAACCAGGTGGGGCGCCAGGAAGAGCAGCAGCGAGGTGTCGACCTCACCGCCCTGGATCGGGGTTGGGCGCTCGAGCAGGGAGCCGAAATTGATGCTGAAGATGTCCACCACCTGCACCGTCGCCTCGTCGGTCCGGATGGTGCTGAGGGCCTCCAGATGACCCTCGCTCGACTGAGCGGTGAGGATGAGAAACTCCCGGACGCCTGCCCCCTCCTCCCACGACTCGATAAGTTCGTTCATGACCCGGTGAAGCGTGCGTCGCCGCAAGGCTGCACTGCCGGGGAACGGCCGCGTGGTGGCGTGAACGCCGTACTCCACGGTGGGGGTGCGGGCGATTCCCAACGACTCGGACAGATCGTCCGCCAGCCGTTCCACGATGATGGTGTCGCAGCCTAGTGGAAGATGGGGGCCATGCTGCTCCGTCGTGCCGACCGGCACGATGAGCGTGGGGCGCTCCTGGAGGCGCTCGCCTACCATACCAGGGGTCATTTCCTTCAAACGCCAGGGGCGCGGGCCTTGAGTCATCGCGGACATTCGTGGGTGATGGTAGTCCTGGTAGCCGGCGTCGCGGCTGCCGAGTGGCTTCGCCACCCCGCGCCGCTCTGGGTGGGAATCGCGTGGGCCGGTACGGTCGGCGCCGCGGCCATGCTCTGGCCGCTGGACGACTGGCGCCGCCGGACCCTCGCGGTGTTGCTCCTGACTCAGGCGGCAACCCTCACCGTCTCGCAGCGGCAGCTCACCGCGATCGAGAGCCGGTGGCCGGAAGAGCGAGAGCATCGGGTCACCGCCGCCTCCCAGCATCTCGCGGGCGATCTCCACTCGGCACTGCGCCGGGCCGAGCGCCTGGCCGAAGCGGCCGCAGCGAGCGCACCAGGCAGCCGGGCGGAGGCATTTCATACCCTCGAGCGACTGGTGCCTCGCGGCGGCCCCGAGATGAGCGTCGTGGTGTTCGACCAGCAGGGGCTGCCGTGGGCGTGGGCCGGGCGACACCGGCTGCCGCCGCGAAGTCAGGGCGACACGGTAGCCGCCCGGGCCAGTAGATATTACGTCGTGCTCGAGGCCCGGCGCCACTCCGCCGACGGGCGGGGCGCGGTGGCGGGTGTGCTGATCTGGGCCCATCCCGCCGTGCCCGACCGGGGGCGAAGTCTTACGGAGCTGTTCCGGGCCGGCAGGGAAGTGGATCTCGCCGTGTACCCGCCGGGCTCCGCACCCGACTCGGCGGATGTGTTCGACTATGAGGAGCCGACCGCCACCGGCCCGCGGTTGCTCTTCAGCGTGCAGCCGGTCCCGCCAGAGCAGGGAATCGCCAAGGAGCTGGCCTTTCATCGGAGCAGCCAGGCGGTCATCGCACTGGTGCTCCTGATCTTCGCCGTCGCGCTCAGCGTCGCGTCCAGTCCGCTCGAACGGTTTCTGCTGTTGCCGCTGCTCCTGTGGCTTGCTATCCGCGCGCCGGTCGGCGCCGCGCTCGGTCTCAAGTCGCTCTTCTCTCCTGCCACCTTCTTCCATCCGGTGCTCGGGCCGCTATCGGCCTCTGCCGGAGTGCTCGCTCTTTCCGCCACGCTGCTGACCATGGCCGGAGTGTGGCTCTGGCGCCGGCGGCCTCCCCGCCGCTGGTACGGAGTCGTATTCGGCATCCTCCTCCTGCTCGCCGCGCCGTATTTGATCAGCGGGCTGGGACGGGGAATCACGCCGCCCGCCCGGGGCGTGCCGATGGGTCTCTGGCTCACCTGGCAACTCACCCTTCTCATGGCCGCCTCCGCGCTCATCATCGGCGGCGCCGCACTCTTCCGGGGGAACGCGCCTGAGAGCAACACCCGCTGGCGCATCATCGCCGGCGTTGCCATCGCCTTCGTGGCTGCCATCGTCGGCGTTCTGGTCTGGAGCCCACGTGGCGGCTGGCCCGACTGGTACACCTTCCTCTGGACTCCGGCGCTGCTGCTGGTGGCGCTGCCCGCACCGCGCTGGGCGGTGATCAGTGGCGTCGCGCTGGTGGCGGGGAGCTCGGCGGCGCTGGTGACGTGGGGAGCGGAGCTGTCCGGCCGGCTTCAGGTGGCGCAGCGAGACATCGCCCGGCTCGGTGCCGAGCCCGACCCGCTGGCGTTGCCGTTGCTGGAGCGGTTCGGTGACGAGGCGCGTCAATCCGCCGCACCGGCAACCGCCTCCGAGCTGTATGCCCTATGGCACGGCTCGCCGGTGGGACAGCAGGAATATCCGGCCCACCTTGCACTGTGGTCGAGCACCGGTGAGCTGAGGGATGAGCTCACCCTCGACTCGCTCGACCTTCCGCCGTCCCTGCTGGCCAACCTGGTGCGCGATCTCCCCCGGTCCGACAGTGTGGAGGTGGTCCAGCTGGCCCGGGTTCCGGGCGTGCATTACGTGCTCCTGGTGCGGCTCCCGCACAGCGAGCTGATGACCGCATCGGTGGGGCCGCGCTCCGAGCTGATTCTGCCAGGAAGAGTCGGCCGGCTGCTCGATCCCTCGCGGCACAACGCGCCGCTCTACACGCTGACCCTCGCTCCTGCTGCCGGTCCGGGCGACCCGCCGCCGGCGCGTCCCCGCTGGCGCCGTGAGGGCTGGTCGCTGCACAGCGAGTACCCGCTCTCACTGGCCGGTGCCAGCCGGTCGGTGCATGCCGAGGTGGATCTCCGGGGTCCGCTGCCGCTCTTCGTTCGCGGTGTTCTGGTCGTCTTGCTCGATGCCGCGGCCCTGGCGCTGCTGTGGTTTCTGGCGGAGCTCGCGGCGGGAGCCCGTTTCCAGCGCCCGAGATGGCGCAGCCTGGCGCGCTCCTTCCGGATCCGGCTGGCCGCAACGCTGGCCGTGTTTTTCATCCTGCCCGCCGTCGGCTTCGCGGCCTGGAGCTTTGCCCGGCTGACCGACGAAGCGGAGCGGAGTCGCGACCTGCTCATCACCCAGACCCTGCGCGATGCAGTGCTCACCGGCGGAGCCAGCCTGCGCTCGGACACCCCACCGGCGGGGCGGCTGGTAGAGCTGAGCCGCCGCATCGACGCGGACCTGGCGCTCTTTCGGGGAGGGACATTGGCCGGCACCAGCACGCCGGTGCTGGAAGACCTGGGCGTGGTCGGCCAGCTCATGGACCCGAGCGCCTTCGAGGCGCTCGCGCTCGACGGGGAGCTCGAGGTCACCAAGGACGGCTCGATTCCCCAGCTGGCCGAGCGGGTGGGATACCGGGTGTTCGAGCCGGGACCGCCGAGCGACATCGGCGTGCTGGCAACGCCACAGCTGGCCGATGATCCGTCGTTGGGTGTGCGGCAGCTCGACCTGGCCCTGGTGCTGTTGCTGGCCACGCTCGCCGGGGTGGGGGCCGCACTCTCGGGCGCCCGGATTGCCGCGCGGACCTTGTCGCGTCCAGTCGCCGAGCTCCGTCGTTCCGCCATCGCGCTGGGCAAGGGCGACCCGATGCCGAATCACTCCGAGCGTCTGCCCCTGGAGTTCGAGCCGGTGTTCGGCGCCTTCGAGCGAATGGCCGCCGACATCCGCTCGAGTCAGAGCGCGCTGGAGGACGCCCGCCGGCGCACCGCGGCGGTGCTGGCGACGGTGGCCACCGGAGTGGTCGGTGTGGATCCACGGGGAAATGTTCTGATCGCCAACCGGCAGGCAGTGGACATCCTGGGTACGCCGCTGCAGGAGGGCGAGCCGTTCCTGGAGCGGCTCTCCGCTGAATGGCGTCCGCTGGCCGAGGCGGTCCGCCGGTTTCTCAAACACCCCGAATCCAACGGCAGCGCGGAATTGGAGGTGGGTGGCCGCCGGCTCACCCTTCAGCTCGCGTCACTGGATCCGGTGGTGCGGGGCGTCGTCATGGCGTTGAACGATGTCACCGATGTCTCTCGCGCCGAGCGGGTACTGGCGTGGGGCGAAATGGCCCGCCAGGTGGCGCACGAGATTAAGAATCCGCTCACGCCCATGCGGCTCGGCATGCAGCACTTGAGCCGGGTCTATCGCGAGCGCCGGACCGAGTTCGATCACACCCTCGACGAAACCTCGAAGCGGATCCTGGCCGAGATCGACCGGCTCGACACCATCGCCCGCGCCTTCAGCCGCTTCGCCGCTCCCGCCGCGTTGAGCGGGACATTGGATCGCATCGACCTCGGCGTGGCCGTTGGGGAAGTGGTGCAGCTCTATCGGCTGGCGGAAGAAGGGTGCGAGGTCCGGCTCGAGCTGGAGCAACCGGCGGTCGGCGCCGCCCGGACCGATGAGGTGAAGGAAGTGGTGGTGAACCTGCTGGAGAATGCGCGGAATGCCGGCGCGACGATTGTGAGGATCACAGTGGGGCCTGGGTTGATCAGGGTGGCGGATGACGGCAACGGGATTCCCGAGGAGCTGCTGCCCCGGGTCTTCGAGCCCCGTTTCTCGACTACCACCAGTGGCTCGGGACTCGGTCTCGCGATCGTACGGCGGCTGGTCGAGGGGTGGGGCGGGAAGGTCGAGGTGGAGAGCGAGGGTGAGCGCGGTACCGTAATTACCATCCGGCTGCCGGGTTGAGCCGTTCTAGCGAATGGCTCCCCGGGTCCGCTCCGTCTCAGCCAGCAGCAGCAGCGTGTCCTGGGTCCGGGCCCGCCGCAGCAGCCGCACGGCCGTCTGCATCTGGCGGTCGGATTGGGCCCGCCGCCTGACTTCGGCCGCCGGCCCGAACACCGTCCGGCTGATCTCGTAGCCGAGCTGGTCGTCAACGTAGTTAGACGCGTTGTCGAACGTGCTGCGGGGCAGCTCCAGCCCGATCTGCTGCAGCCGCTCGTACAGCTGGTTCCGCAGCTCGTCGGTCACGGGGAACAGCTCCGACCGCGGCATCGCGGTCCGCCGCACCTCGGCCGCGTAATCGGCGAGCACCGAGCGGAAGACACTCAGATCCTCACCCAGCGACGCGAGCAGCACACGCTCACCCTCGGAACGGGGCGTGCCCCGGACGGTGAGGTCCGGCAGGATGCCGCTGGCGTCCGGAATCGGGCGGCCCGAGCTGGAATGGAAGATCTGGGGCGACAGGGCAGGGATCCGGTTGCCGATCGCACCCTCGCCATCGGCCCTCGGCCGCTGCACCGAGCGTCCGCTGGGCGTGTACCACCGTGCCGTCGTCAGCTTGATCGCGATCTCGTCGCCCAGTGGATACGTCGTTTGCAGCACGCCCTTGCCGAAGCTCGGCGTGCCGAGGATGACGGCCCGGTCGTGATCCTGGAGTGCCCCCGCCACCAGTTCCGCCGAGCTGGCGGTCCCGTGATTGATCAGCAGCGCCACCCTGAGATCGTTCCAGTTTCCTGATTGTCCCGCGAGATAGACCTTGGAATGGTCGGGCGAGCGTCCCTTGGAGACCGCCACCGTGTCGCCCGGATTGAGGAACAGGCTGGCGACGCGCACGCCTTCGTTAATGAGACCACCGGGATCGCCCCGGAGATCCAGCACCAGCGAGGTCATCCCGTCGGAGACCAGCCGGTCCACCGCCTGGCGCAGCTCGCCCGCGGCGCCGTCGCTGATCCGGCGGAGCTCGATGTAGCCGACCCCGTTACCCAGAAGAATTCCCTGGGAGGTGGCCGGCACGTGCACCACGGTGCGGGTCAGCCGGCGGACGATGGGAAGGGTGGATCCGCGGGGACGCACCACCACGGTCACGAACGCGCCGGTGCCGCCGGTCAGTGCCTCCTCCAACCGCCGGGCCGACCAGCCGCGGGTGCTCTTCCCATCTATGCTCAGCACCTCATCGCCCGGAGCAATGGCAAAGCGGCCGCCGCCGATCTCCGGGTTCCAGCCGACGTCCACCTCGGTGCCGGACATCTGGCGCTGGTACTGGCGATAGCTCTCGCGGGACAGGAGCTCGGCGTAGGGATCGCGGAGCGACCCTACCAGCGACTTGGCCGCGGTCTGGTAGAGCTCACCCTCACCCAGCGAATCGATGTAGTGGTTGTGGATCGAAGCGACGACGTTCTCGAAGAGACGAGCCTGCTGGTAGACGTTGCCCTCAGGGGCGGCCTTGCGGCGCAGGAGCCAACCTCCGCTGATCACGGCCAAGCCGACGATGGCCACCAGCCCGCACCAGCGGGCCCGAGTAGAGGGTCCCATCATGTCGAGATTCTCCCGCGAAATGCCACAAGCCCTGCCGGATGCATCCCCAAGGAGAGGGCGAATGCCATACGAAACGCTGTCGACTTACTGAGGGCAGCAAGATGGGGGCCGGGCGGCCGTTTATTGCCCGCTCGGATTCCCCGGATCTTCCGTCAGGGTCGAATCCCGCCAGACCGCAGCCGAAGCCACGTGGCAAGCGTCCACGAATACCTTGGCCGGATGGGCGCCCCGCTGGAGCAGGGCATGAAGCATCTCATGCCGGACCAACCACTCCTCGCCCAACGCGTTGGCAGGGAGATAGATCCGATTTCCCTCGCGGACCCACCAGGCGTGGGCCATCTCTCCCGCGAGCTGAATTGCCCCGGTGGGAGCGTCCACCGCGTAGAAGCTCACGTCGGTCATCTTGCCGGCCTTGCCGGAGCAGGCGACCGTCTTCTCCCACCATTCCTGATACAGTCCCAAAGTTGGGACAGCCCAGGAACGCCCCAGCGGCGCCAGCGGGGCGCCGGCCGCCCGCGGCGCGGCACACGCACCGACACCCAGTATCAGAAAGACACCGTAGCAGATACGACGCATTCAGTACTCCCGAGCTGAGCACCACTGAGCGGTGGCGGGCTGGGGTGAACGCCACCGGCCAAAAAAACGCTGCAGGATTCGGTCCACGTTGGCGCAAAGTGGGTACCCGGAGGGCTTCCAGCCCAGCCTAGCTTCGAGGGTCTCCACTCTGGCGCCGCATGCTCGCCCGAATCCGTTCCGCCGCCGTGCTCGGGATCGACGCGTATCCCGTGGACGTTGAAGTCGATATCACCAACGGACTGCCGTCTTTCTCGACGGTCGGCCTTCCCCAGGGAGCTGTAAAGGAAGGCCGGGAGCGGGTCGGCGCCGCGTTGGTCAATGCCGGCTTCTCCTTTCCGCTCCGGCGCATCACCGTCAACCTGGCGCCCGCGGATATAAGGAAGAACGGCTCCGCCTTCGATCTGCCCATCGCGCTCGGCATCCTGGTGGCCAGCGGGCAGCTTCCCGAAGACCGGCTCCAGAACCAGATGGTCCTTGGCGAAGTGGGCCTCGAGGGGAGCCTGCGGCCGGTTCGCGGCGCGCTCTCGATGGCTCTTGCCGCCCGCTCGGCCGGTCACGCCGGTGTCCTCCTGCCTCACGCCAACGTGGCCGAGGCGTCGGTGGTCGAGGGCATCGAGGTGTGCGGCGCCCGAACGTTGTTGGAGGCCTGCGCCCACTTGTGCGGGCAGAAGACCATCACACCGGCCCGGGCCGACGTGTCCGCGCTCATGGCCGTCTCCAGCCGGGACCAGAGCGACTTCAACGATGTGCGGAGCCAGGCCGCCGCCAAGCGGGCACTCGAGGTGGCCGCGGCCGGGAGCCACAACATCCTCATGATGGGAGCGCCAGGGGCAGGGAAGACCATGCTGGCCCGGCGGCTTCCAACCATTCTTCCTTCGATGAGTCTCGAGGAGTCTCTCGAAAGTACCAAGATTCACAGCGTGGCGGGAACCTTGCCTTTAGGTCAGTCCCTGCTCACGGCACGACCATTTCGGGCTCCGCACCACACCATCAGCGATGCGGGCCTGATCGGCGGCGGCTCGTCTCCTCGCCCGGGAGAAGTCAGCCTAGCCCACGGCGGGGTGCTGTTCCTCGACGAGCTGCCCGAGTTTCGCCGCAATGTGCTGGAGGTCTTGCGCCAGCCGCTGGAGGACGGCGTTGTGACTCTGAGTCGGGCGGCGGTGAGTCTCACCTATCCTGCGCGGTTCATGCTGGCCGCGGCCATGAATCCGTGTCCCTGCGGCTACTTCGGCTGTCCCACTCACTCCTGCAGCTGCGGCCCGCTGGCCATCGAGCGCTATCGCTCGCGAATCTCGGGGCCGCTGCTCGACCGGATCGACATTCATCTCGAGGTGCCGGCGGTGGCCTATGGCGACCTGGTGGCCGCGCAATCGGGCGAGACCAGCGCCACGATCCGGGAGCGGGTCGAGCGGGCCCGGGCGGTGCAGCGGGCCCGGTTCACCGATCGGCCCGGGGTCCACGCAAACGCTCACATGAGTGTCCGGGATCTCCGGCGCTATTGCCGGCTCAGCGAGCCGGTCGAATCCATCTTGCGTCAGGCGGTCGGACGGCTGGGGCTGTCAGCGCGGGCGTACCACCGGGTGCTCAAGATTGCCAGGACCATCGCGGACCTCGCGGGGTCGGCCGAGCTGGGGCCGGCTCATGTCAGCGAGGCGATTCAGTATCGGAGCCTGGATCGGAAAACGGAATTTGCATGAGGAAAGGGCGAGGCACAACCATAGGGGCAGGGCATTTTTCTAGTTTCCAGAATCACGGGCTCGAACTCCGGGAACGACCTCGATCATCACACCTCCTCGCTGCGGAGCCGCTTGAACGTGCAATGCGAACACGGGGTCATAATGCCAGCGGATCTTTGGTCAGCGCTGGGGCCTGAAACCCCGCACCTGAAAGATTCCCCAATCATCCGGCAGGCCAAGCCGCACGTCGGTACGGATGTAGGCGGGGTAATGCCAGCGGTCGTCGAAGCTGACCTCGACCACGTCGATGCGGTCGGCCACCTGCTGCAGAACATCGAATAGGCCATCGATGCTGTACGTGCCGGGCTGGGTGAGGCGGGCCGCCTTCCCCCGCGTGTCCCAGCCCCGCACCGCCTGACCCTCACGGACCTCGAGCAGGAGCCAGCCCTGCTGGCCCGGGCAGAAGCACGAGGTCCGCAGCAGGAAGTCATAGTCCCGCGCTCCGCCGGCTCGCCACAGTTCGAGGTGTCTGGTGATCTCCGCGTGTAGTGAATCCCGCTGACCCGGGGTCTGAAGATTGAAGGTCCGCGATCCTGGTGGAGGAGCAGGGGAGTTTGCCCCCACGGTATCCTTGAAGGACCCGGACAAGCCGCTGTGCACGGCGTCATTCTCCCTGCCCGGCACCGCCTGATGGCAGCCCAGCATCAGAGGGAACAGGCGGAGGGAGAATTGGAGGAGCCGTAGGAACAGTTTTCCCCGTTGTGAACGATTCCGGAAGCTCGTCAAGTAGATCCCGCACCCGGGATGAGGTGTTCGCCGCTTACCGCTTACCGTCTTACCGCCGTACCGCCGCCTCACCGCCTTAGTCGTTCACGTTCCCGCCGCCTTTGCGACCGTTGCACGGGTCGACCACCAGGTGCCGCGTCGATCAGCGGTTGTAGGGCTCCCGCGATCGCGGTGCAGTGGGTGCCTGCTGGTCCAGCGATTGGCGGTACCGAATACATCCCTGGAGGAACTGGGGCCACTCGGGAACCGTCGGCAATGGGTCCTGCTTCTCCGGCAGCAGACCCCAGAGCGCGGGGTGGTGCCAGCAGAGCTCCTGCCCGGTGCTGTCCCGATGGGTTCGAATCCCCTGGCGGAGCCTCCGCACCTCCTGGATCAGCTGCTCCCGCGTCAGGCCGTCCAGATCCTCGTCCACAACTTCCTCCCGCGTTCGCCAACGCTTATTCGCTGTCGCAAACCGGGCAGTCGAGCTGTCGCCCGATCCAGCTTGCCCGCCCGTCCGGAGTGGTCACCCAGGGACGCAGCTGCCAGGGCGGATCGTGCCGGATATGCTGGCTGTGGCCGCACTCCAGCTCCGCCACCCAGTAGCGCTCCTCGTCCTCATGAAAGCCGGTGATCCGCCGATTCATGATGAGCTATGAGCTAGGAGCTGCTCCGGCCCCTCGCTAGCCGGGCCGCCGGAGATCCCTCAGATGATGAGCCAGGCGCCAGAAGAAAACCAGGACATACGACAGCCCCAAGGTCCACGCCGCCGCATCAATGGCGGTATGAGAGATCTCGCGGCTGGCCATCGTCGCTGAAACGGCCAGCGACAGTCCGGCCAGCACAATACCGCAGAACAGGAGCGCCAGCACCCGAAGGCCGAGTACCCAGCTCAGGGCGAGCAACCGGCCGGCCAGATCTCGGCCCTCATCGCCTCCGTTCGCCCGGTAGGCAACCCAAAGGCCCACCACCACCGTGAGCAGCGCGGCGATACTCAGGGGGACCATTTCGTTCGGGCGCAGCTCGGGTTCTCCGGTTGGAATGATCGTCGCCACCGTCCAGAGGGTGACGTGCGCTATCATGTACCCAAGAACGTCTCGCGCCGCCACGTCACTCGTACGGAGCTCGCTCTTCAGCCGGTCGATCCGCCAGAAGTACAAGGTGTGCCCTTTCCCGGACTACTCGAGGGTCAGCTTGCCTGCGCTGGGAAGGGTGCCTTCATCGCCGAATGTATTCGACCGCAGCAAGATCACCGGCGCAGCTCGACCGGAGCTCCCTCCGCATGCTTACCGCGGTAGCCGTCCCACTCCACCTCCTCAATATCGCGCAGCTGGAACGGGGTGAGACCAGGAAAGCCCAAGGTAAATCGATCGGTGATGTAGACGTTGGCGAAGGCGCGACCGTCGCGGAGAAAGGCCTTGATGCGCCAGTAGCCCATTCCGCTTTCGTCAAACGACTCGATCTTGGCCCGAACCTTCTTGGATAGACGGTCGAACACCTGCGATCTCTAATGTGACAGGGTGGCGTGCCCAGCAGGTCGCAGCTAGCCCGTTTTCCGGCGGACCAGCTTTACAGTCGCGGGGCGACTCGCCGGAAACCAGTGGCCGCCTACCTCCGTTTTGACGGCAAAACCGAACTCGTTGTCTCCCTTGGGTGGAGACGGCTGGGCCGGGTCGCACCTGCACCACGACGCCGGCGAGTGCGCGCCGGAAGCGGCGGGTGACGCGGACATGGTCCCCGACCCGAACCGGCTGCCCGCTGGCGTATTCAACGATCATCACAGTCACCGGACCCGGGCGTGCGCGTAGTCGAGCCGAGCCCGCTCCGCCGGCGAGAGCAGCTCGACGTGGGGCCCCAGCAGCTCGATAACCCGCCCGAAGTTGCCGGCCCGAAACGCCTCTGCCGCTCCGGCCACTGCTGCGGCTCGGGCTTGCTCCCGCCGCTCGTTGGTGTGACGGGTCATTTGCGCGTCGAGGATGCGACGGGCAGAGCCGAAGACCTCGAACTCCCCCTGGAGCACATCGCCCGCAACCTCACGGAGCGCCTCCGCGTAGGCGCGAACGTCTCCGAGCTGACCCTGCGGCTCGCGGGAAAGATCGGGTCTTCGGTGCTGGATGATCGCCCAGAGCGGTACGGCGGCAGATACGTCGTCTCCATCCGCTGGACCGAGGAGCACTTGAGCGGCGAAGCCCCAGTTGATCCCTTGCACCTGCACCAGCGTGGTCGGATTTTGGAACCAGATCATGAACGGGTTCACCGCGAGCCGGGGTGCGGGCGGTGGCACCTCGCGAAAGCCGAACGCGGGTCCAAGGTAGCGGAACGCCTCGCGTACCGTGGTGGTGAATTCGGTGAGCGAGGGTGAGGTCGTCATCGGTCGTGCGCCGCGCGCCGGGGCAATGCCAGGCCGAGCAGGTAGCCGGCCACGATCAGATCGAACCCCACGCAGAAGAGTGGGTACCAGGGCGGGACGACGTGTTGGGTTCGCTCGAGGTGAAGACCGACGTCCCAGGCGACGTGGCCGGCCCAGCCCAGGGCCAGCCATAATGGCGATACTCTGGAGCCGAGCCAGGCAAGGCCGCCAAAGATCGCGAGGCCGCCGGTTTCGAGGGCCAGCGAGGAACGGCCGGCTCCAGGGAGTGCCAGCACCACGTAGAGCAGCGCGGTCACCACGAGACCAATGGCCAGCAGCCGAATCTCGCCGACCCGTCCGCTCCTGCTGGCCAGGAGAACCAACCCGCTGCCGAGCACCGTCCCAATCACGATTGGAAGTAGCATAGCTCCTAAGTCCCACCTCCTGGTTTCCCACGTAATACCAGCCATGCTGCTACGGTGGCAGCCTTCTGATCGGTCCGCCAGCCGGGGACCCGGCCTTTGCCGACCGTGGTGACCGCGCGCTTGACCGACTCCTCGGAGGTGCCCAACAGCGTCGCCGCTGTCGCATAGAGCGCCCGCTCCACGAAAATGGAAACGTCCACTCCGCCTTCCTCAAGACCCCGCTCGAGCGCGGTGCGAAACAGCCGACCCTCGGACGCGTGAGCCCGAATGTGGGGATTGGCCATCGTTTCGGGCGGGGCGTCACTCCCCACCACGATGCCGGCCCCGACCAGTCGGTATCCGCCGGCCCGATGCCGCTCGAGATGCGCCACGACCGAGCGACGAGCACACCCGTGGACGACCTCGATCAACCGGGCCAGCACCACTTCATCGGTTTGTGCCACACCCATGGCCGCGTGGTAGGGCTGGCGGGAGTGGGGGTCATCGGGGTCCGACAGCTCGGCGCGATAGCGTTCGATCAGACGAGGGTCACCGGCCGGATCGGACAGGAGCACCGCCGTGGCCCAACCGGACTTGACCCGGAAGCCGAGTGCGGCGCGTTGGCCTTCTGCTGCGGGCAAAGGGAACTCGCTTCCTTAGCTTACCGCTTACCGCTTACCGCTTACCGCCGCTCCCAGCTCGTTGATATCCCGCGAATAGAGAATCCGTTCGGAATACCCCGCTGCCGCGACCTGAATGAGGGCTCGGCCGAAGTTTGCCGTGGTCGTCGAGACCTGGGGAAAGAGGCGCTGCACCACGGATGAGAGCGGGCCCACCACCGTATACATCGCCTGGTACCATCGGGTCTTCGACCGCACGCCCTTCACCGGCTGGATGAACCCGGGCCGGAACATGAACGCAGCCTTGAAAGGCAGGGCCAGGAGCGCATTCTCGGTCCTGCCCTTGACTCGGCCCCACATGGTCCGGCCCTGCTCGCTGCTGTCCGTGCCGAGGCCCGACACGTAACAGAAGGTGAGGCGCGGATTGACCGCGGCCATTGCCCGCGCGGCCGGGAGCGTGAGATCGTAAGTCAGCCGGGTATACTCGGCTTCGCTCATGCCCACCGATGAGACGCCGAGACAAAAGAAGCAGGCATCGGCGGCGGCGAAGTCGGCTCGCAGGTCGTCGTAGCTGAAGAAGTCCGCGCGGATCACCTCGCGGAGCTTGGGATGGGTTCGGCCAGTGGGTGAGCGGCTGATCGAAACGACCGACTCGACCCGGGGATCGGCGAGACACTCGAGCAGGGCGCCGGCCCCGACCATCCCGGTGGCTCCGAACAGAAGAACCTTCACCTAAGGTTCAGACGCTCGGTTATGTAGCGGGTCACTGCCGCAGGTTCCAGGCGGACCCCGGCCAGTCCAACGTGACCGTCGGGACGCAGGAGGTAGAAAGCGGTCGGAGGGACTCCCACACGGGCGAGCTCCCGGTCGTTAATGGGATCGCTGGGAATCACCACGGTGCGGAGCCGGTCGCCCAGGCCCGGCACCCCACCCGGAGGGGCGGCCTGCCCGATCAGAATCAGAGCGAAGCGGGTGTCGTCGAGCTTTTGGAAGAAGTCCTCGGTGGGACCGTTGGCGGAGAGCTTGAGCCGGACCCAGGGAAAACGATCACCGGCCCCCGGCGCACCGTCAGGCAGGCCCGGCAGCGTTTCCGATAAGGGGCTGTTGGGGTAACCGATTCCGGTTTGGGAAATGGTGAGGAACGCGAGTTTTTGAATCCGCTCGAGTCTCATCGCCAGAGCCATCGCCTTGGCCAGGATCCGGGTG